>NZ_JBOHKS010000140.1:0-5748 GCF_050729195.1 Hypericibacter sp. | reverse complement strand
CGCTTCGTCTATCAGGTGGGCGACGTGCTCTACCGCCTGACCGAGCCCGCCCTGCGGCCGATCCGGCGCGTCGTGCCCACGGTGGGCGGGTTGGACCTCTCCCCGGTGGTGCTGCTCCTGCTGCTTTATTTCATTCGTCTGGTCGTACATTGGATGTTCGCCCAAGTCGGGTTCTAGAGGCGAGCCCCGTTGCTGCGACCCTTCGCTGCCGTGTCGGATGGGTTGCGCCTGCGGGTCCGGCTGACGCCCAAGGCGCGGCGCAGCGCGATCGACGGGCTGATGGCGGAGGCGGACGGCTCGGTGGTGCTGAAAGTGGCGGTCACGGCGGTGCCGGAGAAGGGCCGCGCCAACGAGGCACTGATCGAGCTCCTGGCCCGGGAATGGCGGATCGCCCGTTCCAGCATCACGCTCGAGAGCGGCGCCACCGACCGGCGCAAGCTGCTCCATCTCGCGGGCGACCCGATGGCGCTGGAGGCGCTGGTGACGGACTGGCTGGCGCGCCACGCCGGGAAGGGTGCCGGCGCCCGATAATGAGGGGCCGCATGAGGCGGCCCGACCTTGAGTTCGACATCGAAGGAACCAGACGCGCATGAGCAATATCATCGATGGCAAGGCCTTCGCCGAAGGCCTGCGCCGTCGCCTAGCCACCCAGATCGCCGATCTCAAGGAGAAGCATGGCTTCATCCCCGGCCTCGCCGTGGTGCTGGTGGGCGAGGATCCCGCCAGCAAGGTCTATGTGCGCAACAAGGCGGCGCAGACGGTCGAGGTCGGCATGGCCTCGTTCGAGCATAAGCTCCCGCCCACGACCTCGCAGAGCGAGCTCCTGGCGCTGGTGAAGCGGCTCAATGAGGACAAGTCGGTCAATGGCATCCTGGTGCAGCTGCCGCTGCCCAAGCAGATCGACCCGCAGGCCGTGCTCGACGCGATCGATCCGGCCAAGGATGTCGACGGCTTCCATGTGATCAATGCGGGAAGGCTCGCGACCGGCGGCCAGGCATTGGTACCCTGCACCCCGCTCGGCTGCCTGATGCTGCTGAAGGACCGCCTCGGCGATCTTTCCGGCAAGCGCGCGGTCGTGCTCGGCCGCTCCAACATCGTCGGCAAGCCGATGGCGCAATTGCTGCTGGGCGAGAGCTGCACCGTCACCATCGCCCATTCCAAGACCCGCGACCTCGCCGGCGAATGCCGCCGCGCCGAGATCCTGGTGGCCGCGGTCGGGCGGCCTGAGATGGTGCGCGGCGACTGGGTGGCACCGGGCGCCACCGTGATCGACGTCGGCATCAACCGCATCACCGGTGCCGACGGCAAGGGCAGGCTGGTGGGCGATGTCGCCTTCGCCGAGGCTGTGAAACATGCTGGCGCCATCACGCCGGTGCCGGGCGGCGTGGGGCCGATGACGATCGCGGTGCTGCTGCAGAACACCGTGACGGCGGCCTGCCGGCAGCATGGGGTGACGATTTAAAGCGATTACGCCTCGCCGGAACTCCTCTTTCCTCTCCGCGCACGAAGCGGGGGAAGAGGGTAGGGTGAGGGGGTCGAAGGTTCACCCTCACCCAGCTCCGGCTAAGTCTCCGCTGCGCTCCGACTAAGCCTGCGCAACCCTCTCCCTCACTGCGTGAGGGAGAGGAAAGAATATTCGTCGTTACTCGATCACCACCGCCGTGCCGCTGACACTCACCATCAGCATGCTGCCATCCTTGCCGACCACCTCGTAGTCGATGTCGATGCCGATGATGGCGTTGCCGCCGGCTTCCTTGGCGGCCTTTTCCATCTCGCGCATCGCCGCCTCACGCGCGCCTTTGAGCGCGTTCTCATAGGCGCCCGAGCGGCCGCCGACGATATCGGTGATCGAGGCCATGAAGTCGCGGAAGATGTTGGCGCCGACGATGGTCTCGCCGGTCACGATGCCGCGATAGTCGCGGATCTTGAAGCCTTCGATGCTGGGCGTGGTGGTCAGGATCATGACGATATCGGGCCTTCCTAACGATTTTCGGGACGGCTCAAAGTCTTGCGGCAGATGAGGCGTTGCGGGGCGTAGCCGAGCTTGGCCCAGACCGCGGCTGCCGCCTTGTTGGCGAGACTATAGCGCAGCTCGATATGCTCGATGCCACGTTCGCGAAACCAGTCTTCGGCTGCCTGAGCCAGGGCCGCGGCGACACCGGCGCCGCGCGTCTCCTCGCGGACGAAGCAATGGGAGATGTAGCCCATCTGCCTGATCGGCGATTCGCGCACATAGGCGGGTTCGATGCGGCCATAGAGATAGCCGGCGGACCTGCCGTCGAGCGAGGCGATCAGGACCAGCTCGTCCTTGGCGAAGGCAGTCTCGAAATCGGCCCGCGCCCGCTCGGGCTCGACCTCGGCCCCTTCCCAGAACTCATCGGCCACCGTTGCCTTGAGATAATCGAAGAAACGGAGCGAAAGCTCGGTCAGCAGAGGCAGGTCGGCAGGTTCGCCGGGGCGGACGACGATGTTGCGGCCGATCGTCCTGCCCCGTTCCATCGGGGTCAGCCCCGTCCCTTCTTCAAGAGCCGCAGGCGCAGCGCGTTGAGCTTGATGAAGCCCGCGGCGTCGCGCTGATCGTAGGCGCCGGCGTCTTCCTCGAAGGTCACATGCTGCAGGCTGTAGAGGCTCTTGGGCGATTTGCGGCCGACCACGGCGGTGTTGCCCTTATAGAGCTTGAGCCGCACCGTGCCGCTGACATTCTCCTGGCTCTTGTCGATCAGGGCCTGGAGCATCTCGCGCTCCGGCGAGAACCAGAAGCCGTTATAGATCATCTCCGCATAGCGCGGCATGATCTCGTCCTTGAGATGGCCGGCGCCGCGGTCGAGTGTGATGCTCTCGATGCCGCGATGGGCGGCATGGAGGATCGTGCCGCCCGGCGTCTCATAGACGCCGCGGCTCTTCATGCCGACGAAACGGTTCTCGACCAGGTCGAGCCTGCCGATGCCGTTTGCCTTTCCAAGCTCGTTGAGCTTGGTCAGGAGTGTGGCAGGCGACAGCCGCTTGCCGTCGATCGCGACTGCATCGCCCTTCTCGAACTCGACCTCGATATAGGTCGCCTTGTCGGGCGCCGCCTCGGGCGAAATGGTGCGCTGATAGACCATCTCGTCGGGCTCGGCCCAGGGATCCTCCAGCACCTTGCCCTCGCTCGAGCTGTGCAGCAGGTTCGCATCGACCGAGAAGGGCGCGTCGCCGCGTTTGTCCTTGGCGATCGGAATCTGATGCTTCTCGGCAAACTCGATCAGTTTGGTGCGGCTGGTGAGATCCCATTCGCGCCAGGGCGCGATCACCTTGATGCCGGGCTCGAGCGCGTAGTAGCCCAGCTCGAAGCGGACCTGGTCGTTGCCCTTGCCGGTGGCGCCGTGCGCGACCGCGTCCGCGCCGGTTTTCCGCGCGATCTCGATCTGATGCTTGGCGATGAGCGGCCGCGCGATCGAGGTGCCGAGCAGATACTGGCCCTCATAGAGCGCGTTGGCGCGGAACATCGGGAACACGAAGTCGCGCACGAACTCCTCGCGCACATCCTGGATGAAGATGTTCTCGGGCTTGATGCCGAGCAGCAGCGCCTTCTTGCGCGCGGGCTCCAGCTCCTCGCCCTGGCCCAGATCGGCGGTGAAGGTCACCACCTCGCAGCCATAGGCCTCCTGCAGCCATTTGAGGATCACGGAGGTGTCGAGGCCGCCGGAATAGGCGAGAACCGCTTTCTTGATGGTGCCGCGCATGATGGGTCGATCTCCAGGGAAAAAGCCGCGCGGAGTATAGGGAAACCGGATCGAGGAGCAAGGCGGCTGAGGTCGCGGGGGACCGGTCCCCCGCTTGACAGGATGGCTGGCGAGCGCCCTATCCTAGGGGTTGCACGATCCGAGGAGTCATCAACTTGAAATATGCTCTGCACCGATCCACCCGCCGGTTTCACCCCTTGCCATTGTTGGCGCTCTTGGCCTTGGGTGCTTGTGCACCCACGCAGCCGCAATCGACGGCGTCGACGTCAACTGCCTCCGCCAACGAGATCCGGATTGCGGTGGCGGGCCCCATGACCGGGGATCTGGGCGTTTATGGCGCCCAGATGCGCGAGGGTGCAAAACTGGCTGTGGCCGACATCAATGCCGCTGGCGGCGTATTGGGAAAGCCATTGCGGCTGATCGTCCAGGATGACGAGTGTGCGTCATCGCGTGCCACCTCTGTTGCCCGGAACATCGTTTCACAGAATGTCGTCGCGATGATCGGCCATTTCTGCTCGGGCGTTTCAATTCCGGCCTCAGCGGTTTATGCCGAGAGTGGCGTTCTGCAGATCACGCCTTCGTCCAGCAATCCGAACCTCACCGAGCAAGCCTTCCATCGAGGCTGGAAGACGGTCTTCCGCAGCTACGTCCGCGACGATCATCTGGGGTTCGCCGCCGCCAGCTACCTGGCTGAACATTACGCCAAGGGTCGGATCGCCCTGTTGCAGGACGACAGCAATTACGCCAGCACCATCGAGAGGCCGCTGCTCCGGGGCCTTGTCGCCTACGGCATCGAGCCCGTCTTTCAGGACCGGATCGACGCAGGCCACTCCAGCTATCAGGACACGATCGATGAACTCATCAAGGCACGACCCGACGCGGTTTTCTACATGGGGTACTACCCGGAGGCCGCCTTGCTGATAAAGGAAGCCCGGGCCAGCGGACTCCAGGCCGCGTTTCTCGGGTCCGACTCTCTGATGACAACCGACTTCGCCGAGTCGGCAGGTTCCGCCGCCGAAGGCGTCATGTTCATTGCCAATCAAGGCGCCCGGGCTGTGCCGGAGGGCGCAGCCTTGCTTGCCCGGCTGCGCGCGCAAAACACCGATGCCGATCCCACCGGCGAGGACTACGCCGTCTTCACCTATGCCGCGTTCCAGGAGTTCGCCCTGGCCGCGCAGCGAGCCGGCACCACGGAAGCGGGTGCCGTGGCTCGGGCGCTTCGCAGCGGCAGTTTCGACACGGTGATGGGAACCGTGGCCTTTGACGAGAAGGGCGATCTGCGCGACGAGCGGTTTTCCTGGTATCGTTTTCGGGCCGGAAACTATGAACTCGTTCCTTGAGCCCGGATCGGCACCTCGAAGATCGATCAGCTTGACGGGCGCTTGTTCGGCATTAATCTAACGATAGTTAGATAAATATCGAATCACATAACCATGCCCCCTCGCCGGCCTGCCCATCCCTCGGCTGAAGCCGCCCTTGGTCCGCCTCGGTGGCGCTGCCATGCCAGCCCCCGGCTGGAGTTGTTCCTGGCGGCCTGGTCGCTTGCCAGCGACCGGGCCCAGCGTCATCCCGAATGGCGTCGCCAGGGGCGCCGGGCCTTGCCCGGTACCTACTGGGCGGCCGAGGCGGCCTTGGGTGGCACACCCGAAATCTGGCTGCTGGCCGCAGCGGCACCCGGGGTGGCCCCGCTTGATTCGACACCCATCGAACTCCTCGGCCGGATCGAACGGCGGCCCGCGGGCGCAGTCGTCACGGCCATGCTGTCGGGCCTGCTCGGGGATCCGGTCCTGGCAAGGCGGGTTGCCGTGGGTGGCCTGACCCTGCCGCGGGCGCTGGCCTCCCTGCCTCGTCCTCGCCTTCTGGCCTTGAGTTCGATGAATTTCGAACTATCGAATCTCGACCACCCCCTTTGGGCTTCCCTGATGCGTTTCGCGGCCGATCCCGAGGCCGGCCAGCGGGCCCTTGTCGCCGGGCTCGATGCCTTCCGCGAGGCCGTGTTCGAGCCGCTCTGGCGCGGCCTCGCCGG
>NZ_JBOHKS010000139.1:0-8119 GCF_050729195.1 Hypericibacter sp. | reverse complement strand
AGGCCGCGCGCTTGTCAGCAGAAGACGTCCGCATCGCTCGTCACGGCAGCGGGCCGGTCAGGAACAGTGTCACGCTGATGCCGCCATGCGAGACGGAGCCGGCGGGCGGCGCGAAAGGCAGGCCGGTTGCCGCGGCGAGCGAGGCGTCGTTCGTCACCAGCCCCACCCGCCAGCCGGTGAAGCGGGAGCGCAGCGTCTGGCCGAGCGCGTTGTAGAGCGGATAGAGGGCCTTCCTGTCCCCCACGCGTCCACCGTAGGGCGGATTGACGATGACGAGGCCGGGCGGTCCCTCCGGTGCCACCAGATCGCTGATCGCGTGCTGCCGGAACGCCGTCAACGCCGCGACGCCCGCGCGCTCTGCATTGTCACGGCTCATCTGGATCGCGCCCGCGTCGCGGTCGCTGCCGTAGAATCGGACGGTGGGCGCCCGGCTGTCCGATCCGCTGACTTTCCCCTTGTTGCCGCCCGCCCCCTGCAGACGCTGCCAGGCCGCCGCGTCGAAGGTTGCGAGTTGCTCGAAGGCAAAATGCCGTGTCCGGCCGGGCTTGAGGCCGGCCGCGATCTCGGCCGCCTCGATGACGAAGGTGCCCGATCCGCACATCGGATCGACCACGGGTTCGGTGCCGTCATAGCCGCATTGCCGCAGGAAGAGAGCCGCCAGGTTCTCCCGCATCGGCGCCTTGGCGACGGCTTCCTTGTGGCCGCGCTTATGCAGCGATTCGCCCGACGTATCGACGCTGATGGTGCAGAGATCGTCTTCGATGCGCACCTTGATGCAGAGTTCGGCGTCGGGGGAGAGCGGCGCGCCGAGCTGATCCTTGATCGCATTCTCGATCCGCTGCGCCGCGGCGCCCTGATGGTAGATGCGGGAATGCTTGCAGGACGCCTCGACGCGGAAGGGCACATCCTTCCGCAGGAATTCACCCCAGGCCAGTTTACGCGCGCGCTTGTCGAGCTGGGCGAGATGGAGGGCGCGAAACGCGGCGATGCGCGCAAAAACGTGGCTGGCACCGCGAATCTCGAGATTCGCACGCCAGACATCGGGCCAGCCGCCTGTGACCGTCACGCCGCCCTTGACCGACGTCGGCGCCCTGAATCCTGCGGCCCGCGCCTCCGCGCAAAGCGCGGATTCCAGGCCCGGTGCCGTCACCAGGAAAATCTCGAAATCGTCGCCCTCGATCATGCCGTCTACATATCCCGCGGCGGCGCCGTGATCGACAGGTTTCTCGCCGCAGCCCCGTCAAGATCGGGTTGAAGGGAGGCGGGCCTCTGCGTGTAGACTGGCCCCGTCACCCCAGAAGACGGAAACTAGGGAGTCGTCCATGAAAGCCGCCGTCCTGCGCGAGATCGGCCAGCCGCTCACCATCGAGGATGTTGCCGTCTCGCTGCCGCGGGCGCACGAGGTCCTGATCCGGACCGCCGCCGTCGGGGTCTGCCACAGCGACCTTCATTATATCGAGGGGCTCTATGCCTGCCCCAAGCCGACCGTGCTGGGGCATGAATCGGCCGGCATCGTCGAGAAGGTCGGCGCCGAAGTGTCCTATGTGAAGCCCGGCGATCATGTCATCACCTGTCTGTCGGTGTTCTGCGGGCATTGCGAATACTGCACCACCGGCCGGCCTTACAGCTGCCAGAATCCCGAGACCGGACGCAGCGACGAACAGGAACCGCGGCTTTCGCAAAATGGCGGGCCGATGCACCAGTTCTATAGTCTCTCCTCCTTCGCGGAGAAAATGCTGGTCCACGAGCATGCGCTGGTGAAGATCCGCAAGGACATGCCGCTCGACCGGGCGGCGCTGATCGGCTGCGCGGTCACGACCGGTTTCGGCGCCGTGACCAACACGGCGCAGATCGAGGTCGGCAGCACGGTCGCCGTCATCGGCTGCGGCGGCGTCGGGCTGTCGGCGATCAACGGGGCGGCGATCGCCGGTGCCGGCCGCATCATCGCCGTCGACATCAAGGGCTCGAAGCTCAATCTGGCCAAGCATTTCGGCGCGACCGACGTGGTCGATGCCAGCCGCACCGATCCCGTCGAGGCGATCAAGGACATGACCAATGGCGGGGTCGAGTACTCCTTCGAGGCGCTCGGCCTCAAGAAAACCTCGGAGCAGGCGTTCCGGATGCTCCGCGCTTCCGGCACGGCCACGATCATCGGCATGGTGCCCGAGGGTCAGATGATCGAGGTCAGCGGCGCCGACCTGCTCAGCGACAAGAAGCTGCAGGGCTCCAACATGGGGTCGAACCATTTCCGGGTCGACATGCCGCGCTTCGTCGATTTCTACCTGGCGGGCAAGCTGAAGCTCGACGACATGATCTCGCGCCGGATCGGCCTCGGGCAGATCAACGAAGCCTTCGCCGAGATGAAACGCGGCGAGGTCGCCCGCAGCGTGATCATGTTCGATCACTGAAGGGCGATCCGCCGGCCAGGGCGGCTATCCGCCGGGACATCGCGCTCGACAACGAATGCCGGCGCATGGCTGTCCGCCTGCGAGGAACGTCAGCTCGCCTTCTTGGTCATTTTCCCGACGAGGCTGTCGGGCGGTCCGCTGATCGAGCCGTCGTCATTGACGGTGAAATCGATCTGGTCGCCCTCGCAGGTGACGGAGACGGTCTTATCCTTCTGGGCATAAGTGCAGTCGCCCGCCACCGGGCCCAGCGCGACGGAAGCCTTGCCATCGGACTTGAATTGGATCTGAAAGGCGCCGCCGTTGGCCTCGTAGGTATTGCCTTCGACACCCCCGCCCGATTTCCCGCAGGATACGATGGCGATGCCAAGCCCCGCGATCATCACGATGCGCGCGGCCGATAATGCAATGGCTTTCATTCTCATCCCCCAAAGTTCGAATTCAACTTCCAATCTGCATGCCTATTTGCGCGTCGCCAGCGCCGCCGTGATGCCGAGACCGATGAAGGAGGTGCCGGCGAACCAGCGCTGGATGCGCAGGAAGCGGCGGTTGCGGCGCAGAAAATCGCCGGCGGTGCCGGCCGCCAGCGCGAACATCCCGTCGCTCATGATGCCGAGGCCCATGAAGGTGAGGCCGAGGATGAGGATCTGCCAGTGGAGCGCGCCGCGTTCCGGCCGGACGAACTGCGGCAGGAAGGCGAGGAAGAAGATCGCCGTCTTGGGGTTGAGGAGATTGACCACGAAGCCGTCGCGGAAGACGCGGCGCAGTGGCGCCGCCGGGATCCTCGGCGCTTCGGGATCGGGGTCCTTCGCCATGAAGGTGCGGATGCCGATCCAGATGAGGTAGGCGGCACCGAGATATTTGACGACCGCGAAGGCGAGCGCCGAGGACACGAGGAGGGCCGAGAGCCCGACGGCCGCCGCGGTGATATGGACGATGGTGCCGAGATGGATGCCGAGCACCGAAACGAGTCCCGCCTTGCGCCCCTGCTCGACCGAGCGCGCGACGATATAGAGCACGGCCGGGCCCGGCGTCAGCAGCAACACCACCGACGCCACGACAAACAATCCCCACAGGGCCGGATCAGGCATGAGGCTTCTCCCTGGTTCCGCAGTCCCTCAGCAAGCCACAGCGGGGCGTTTGATACAAGGGATCGCGGCCGGCTGCGCGCATCCGGCTGGAACAATTCCTAAATCTGTTGTTACATCGGCCCCTGTTATGGCGCGGGGGCGGTGACGTTCGGCATGGGCTCGGGCCTTGGCGATTTTCCGGGCCGGCATTCTCAGGGAGACGTCTTCGATGCGTGCGACGCCCCTCCATCCCCGCTTCGGGCTCGAGATTCATGACGTCGATCTGCGCCATGTGACCGCGGAAGCGGGCTACCCGGCCATCCGGGAAGCCTTCGAAACCCATTCGCTTCTGCTCTTCCGCGGCCAGCAGCTCGACGACGAGGCCCATCTGGCGTTCGGCCTGCTATTCGGGCCGATCGAGGATCGCTCGCTGGGGAAATATGGCGACAAGCCGCGCATGGACAATGTCACAAATCTGTTGCCGGACGGCCGGGTCGCGCCGAAGGACGACAGCATCATGCTCAACAACATCGCCAACCAGCTCTGGCATACCGACAGCACCTTCCTGCCGGTTCCGGCGCTGGCCAATATTCTCGCGGCCCGCGTCCTGAGCTCGCGCGGCGGCGAAACCGAGTTCGCCTCGACCCGCGCCGCCTGGCGGGATCTGCCTGAAGCCCTGAAGGCAAGGACGAGAGACGCCGTGCTGCATCACCGCCTCTCCTATTCGCGCGCCAAAGTCTCGCAGAAACTGGCCACGGAGGAGAACTACACCAAGTGGGCCGACCAATCCTGGAAGGCCCTCTGGCACAACCCCGTCAACGGTGAGGATGCCCTCTTCATCGCCTCGCATGCTTTCGCAGTCGAAGGCCTGCCCGAGGCCGAAGGCCAGGCGCTCATCGACCAGCTCATCGAGTTCGCGACCCGTCCGGGCACCGTCCATACCCATGCCTGGCGGCCGGGCGACGTGCTGATCTGGGACGAGCGGGCCATGCTCCATCGCGGCCGGCCCTGGCCCTATGAGGAGGAACGCACGCTCGCGAGCATCTGCGTCTCGGCCCAGGACGTGGACGGTCTCAACCGGATGCGGCCGGGAACCTAGGCATCGCACAATCCGGAGAATCCCGGTCGCGCCGGACGCCCGAGGGCGACGGGCTTCGTTCGTCGAGCCGACCTTCAGGAGGTGCCTCAGGATGTGGAAATTCTCCCTCGCCGCCGCCATGGCGATCGTTTGTCTGGTCGCCGCGCAGCCCTCGGGCGCGGCGGATGCCATCGTCCTCTACTCGACCGATTTCAAGGGCTACCCGGGCGGCTCCTTGCTCGACTGGCTGCGCAGCAAGCACTTCATCCCCAAGCAGGATGCCGACAATAAGAGCAAGATCGCGCTGTCCATCCAGGACGAGGCGCTGGTGCTCGAGGCCAAGAAACGGGCGCTCGGCCTCCTGCTCAACGAGACCGACGTTCCCGGCGCCAAGCGTATCCGCATCGAATGGGAGGTCGGCGCCTTTCCCGAGGGCGTATCCTACGACCAGGGAATCCGCAGCGAGCCGATCATGGTCTACACCTTCTTCGGCAGCGACAAGATATCGAGCGGATCGATGTTGGTGCCGGACAGCCCCTATTTCATCGGCCTGTTCCTCTGCGAAGCCGGCCGCACCGACCATCCCTATACCGGGCGCTACTTCAAAGCGGGCGGGCGCTATGTCTGCGCCAACGTCGTCAAGGCCGGCGAGAGGATCATCACCGAGTTCGACATCGGCGATGCGGTCAAGAGCTATTTCAAGCTGGGCGAGATTCCGCCCGTCAGCGGATTCGCCATCGGCATCGACACCGACAACGCCAAAGGCAATGCCACCGCCAAGTCCTATATCCGAAAGATCGAATATCTGAACTGAGGCGCCGACGGCCATGAGTTCCGGCCGAGGCATGGGCGGTGTGCCGGCGCGGCAGGCACCCTGCCTGCTGCAGCTGCGTCAGGGACGGAAGACGCGTGGCATTCGGCTTAGCTGCCGACAGCGTGGTTATCGTACTCGCCGACGCCCTGCAGAATGAGGTATTTGCACGGCCCGTCATTCGGCCCGTAGACGCAATGCGCCGTCATCGGTGGGATCGTGCAGCGTTCTCCCGCATGCAGCAGGTGCTTCGCACGAGGTGCGCGTGTCTCCACCAGCATCGGGCCTTCCAGGCAAAAGAACACATCGGCGATCTTCGAGTGATAATGCCAGGGAATGCGTTGTCCGGCCGCAAGGGTATAGATCTTGGCGCGCATGTCCGCGCCATCCATGACCGTCTCGCTCTTGATCTCCTCGAGTTGGAGCTCTCTTGTTCCCTCTTTCATCGGCACGCTCGCTGATCAATTCTGGTTCATCGCTTTCGGCCGCTCGCGCTCTTGGGAGACGCCGCTGATTCTACGGATTATCGCATGCCCCGTTGCCATCGCAACAGCGGCCCGGTGCCGTCGGAATGATCACCGGCCGTATCCCCCTCTTCCTTCCATTGGCGGATCGCGAAAGCGCCGACGCCATGATCGGATCGCGCCTTGCGCTCAATCCTCGAGGCCGGCCTTGCGCAGGGCCTCGTAGAGATGGGCGAAATCCGCCTGATCCCGATATTCGAACGCGCCATGCCAGTAGGATTTCCAATCCTGGAGCCGGCGGCCCGGAAAGACGGCCATGTCGGTTTCGGCAATGCGCAGAAACTCCTCGAGCGTTGCGCGCGCCTCGGCCAGACGCCCCGCCTGGGCGTAGCTCGCCGCGAGCCAGCCGCGCACCTCGTTGATCGGGTCGCGCGCCTGTTTCAGCGCGGCGATCGCCTCCTCGTAGCGGCGCGCGGTGAAGCAGACGATGCCCTTGTCCCAAGGGACCCAGCGGGTATCGAACGGATTGAGCCGCCGACCGAGCTCGATCTGCTCCACGGCCGCTTCGGCGCTTCCTGTCGCCGCCAGATACATCGCGTTGTAGCGCCGGGCCACCGGATCGTTGGCGTTGAGTTCGATGGCCTTGACGATCTCCGCCCTCGCTTCCTCATACTCGCGGCGGAATATCTGGATGATACCCAGCATGATATGTCCGAAACCGTCGGACTCATCGAGCTCGATCGCATGCCGCGCCAGATCGAAGGCCTTGGCCAGGGCCCCCTCCCGGTCGAGCACCCAGCTCGCCATGTAGTTATAGAAGTGGCACCAGGCCGCATGCGCATGGGCCCGCGCGCTTGTGGGGTCGAGCGCCGCGGCACGTTCGGCCGAGGCCAGCGCCTGCGCGTTGTTGTCTCGCGTATATTTCAAGGTCAGCGCCTTGGCCCGCAGTACCAGATCGTAGGCCTTGAGCGCGACCGGGCTCAGCCGCTCCACGCGTTCCCGGCCCGCCGCATCGACGCGCCCGCTGACGGTCGAGGCGACGGAGCGCGCCACCTCGTCCTGAAGCGCGAAGACGTCGCGCATGTCCCGGTCGTAGCGCTCCGCCCAGAGATGGTTGCCAGTGGCCGCATCGACGAGCTGGGCGTTGATCCGCAGCCGCTCGCCCGCGCGCCGCACGCTGCCTTCGACGATATAGGCGACCCCGAGCTCGCGCGCGATCTCCTGCACCTTGAGCGACCGGCCTTTGAAAGCGAATGACGAGTTGCGGGCGATGACGAAGAGCGTTCGGAAGCGCGACAGCTCGATGATGATGTCCTCGGTGACGCCATCGCTGAAATATTGCTGCTCGGGATCGCCGCTCAGATTCTCGAAGGGCAGCACGGCGATCGAGGGCTTGCCGAGCGTCGACGGGGGCGGCGCCTCGTCCGGAGAGGATTGCTGACCAAGCTGAGGTGCGGAGCGGCGTTGGCGGATGGTCTCGTAGAGCTGTGTCGTCTCCACCTCCGGCTTTACGCCGAGCTCACGCTGGAGCCGATCACGCAGACCCTCATAGAGCTTCAGCGCCTGCGCCGCCTCGCCGCGCTCGGCATGAAGCTGCATCAGCGCGCGTGCCGCGCTTTCGCGCAAGGGATCGAGGGAAAGAAGCCGGCGCGCCGACTCGGCGGCGCGATCGCGGGCCCCGGCGGAGATCGACCGGCTCATCAGCAGCGACAGGGCTTCCTCGAAGCGCTGGCGCAGCCTCTGCCGCTCGATCAGGAGCCAATCCTCGAAGGCGGGATCCCGAATACTGATGCCTTCGAGCAGGTCGCCGCGATAGAGCGCGACCGCCCGTTCGAGCGCGTCCGTCGTTCCTTCGCTGGCCAGCCGTTCGAAGGCGCCGACATCGGTGCCGACGGCCGAGGGATCGAGCCTGACCATGTTCCGGTCGGCGAGAATCGCGGGCGGCTCCGCCGGCGGCAGGCATTGGCGCAGCCGGGTCACGGCATGTTTCAAGCTGTCGCGCGCCTGGGCATCGCTGCGGTCGCTCCAGAGCAGGCTCGCCAGCTTGTCGCGCGAATGCTCGACCCCGGCCGTCAGGGAGAGAAAGGCCAGGAGCGCCCGCTCCTTCTGACCGGTCAAATCGACAGGCGTGCCACTGGCCAGCCGGACTTCGAAGCCCCCGAGCAGCGTCAGCTCCGCGACTGTCATGGCGCCATGCCCACCGACATCTCCCACCGGGGCCCCCGAACCCGCCCCTGCCCCCGAGTTAACGCAGATTTCCCGCCAGCGGCAATCGTTCCACGCTTTTTCCC
>NZ_JBOHKS010000138.1:0-2635 GCF_050729195.1 Hypericibacter sp. | reverse complement strand
AGTCGGGATCGGTCATGGCGAAGACGTCGATCTCCGTCACCATCCTCGGATAGGCCAGTTTGGGCAGCGGAATTCCAGTCGTCGCCGGGCCGGGGTCGGGGAAGAAGGATCCGCTGATCGAGAGGCTCTCATGCCGCGGCTTGGCGCCGCTGGGCGCCTCATAGACGGCGATCACCTTGCAGACGTCGCGGTAGTCCGCGCCCAGATCCTTCAGGATCGATCCGATATGAATCATGGACTGGTGCGTCTGCGCGGCGAGGTTGTCGGGATTGACCGCGCGCCCCTGCTTGTCGAGCGACACCTGGCCGCCCAGGAAGATCATGTCATGGCATTTGAGGCCATGGTGATAAGGCAGCTTGATGGTCCAGTCCCACAGCGAATCCGGCCAGGCATGGCGGCGCTTCAAATGGCTGCCGTCCTCGCCCAGCATCGCCACCATCTCGACCCGGATTTGATGGCCGGGCAGCGCGTGACGGGGAATCGGGATGCCGGTGGCGGCAGGCCCCGGCTCGGTGAAATTCGCGGCGCAGGCCAGCGCGGCGGGCTCGAAATCTTCGACCGTGCCATGGCCGACATACCAGCGATTGAGCTTCACCACGTCGGCAAAACCGGCACCGAAGGATTTGAGGGCGCGGCCGATCTGGCTCGCAACCTGTTTGGTCTGGCCGATGATGTCGTTGGGCAGCACCAGGCGGCCCTGCGCATCGACCGGCGTCTGGCCGCTGATGAAGATCATTTTCCCACAGCGCACCGCCGGCGCGAAGGGCGCGGGCAGGGGCGACAGGCCCTCGGATGGCGCGTAGCTTCGCGGCAGCGGGCGATCGTCCTCGCCCCGCATGGCGTAGCCCTCGATCTCGACCAGCATACCGGGATAGGCGAGGTAGGGGACCGGTACCGCCGTCACGGCGGGCCGGGTCCCGGCGGGAAGCCGCTTGCCGACCTGGGTGAGGAAAGCCCGCTCGTCCAGGCTGCCGTCATTCACATAGAAGCAGAGCAGCTTGACCAGATCGGGCAGATCCGAGCTCAGCTCCTTGAGAACGCGGCCGATATTGTCGACGGTGCTGGCGATCTGCGCCGCGAGGTCGCCGGGATGGCGGGCCTGGCCGTTATCGCCGAGATCGCCCTGTCCGCCGATCCAGATCATCTGGCCGGCGCGGACGCTCTGCTGGTGACCGGTCTTGATGGGCCAGGTCCAATGCCCCTTGGGCGATGCGCGACGCTGCTTCACGGGAACCTCTCATCGGAGCCGGACGAACTCGCCGGGACGCTTGGCGCCCTTGAATAGTTTCGGGACAGAGCGTCATTGGACGCCATACCCTAGCAGGGTTATTCCTGGCTTTTCACGGCCTGCCATAGTTGGGATCAGCGGTGGCAGGTCCTCCTCGTCGAGGATCTCGCCGCAGCACCGCCACGCCATGAACCGGTCAAGGGAGGCTTTCGATGAGCACAGCCAAAGACGTCGCCGTCGCCTTGAGCTTCGATTACGACGCGCTCTCGGTCTGGATCGGCAGCTTCGCCCAAACTTCGCCCACGGCCTTGTCGCGCGGCGAGTTCTGCGCGGTCGGCTTGCGCCGCATCCTGGCGGTGCTGGAGAATTACAAGGTGCCGGGCAGTTTCTATGTGCCCGGACACACGGCCTATGCCTATCCCAAGACAGTCGAGGCGATCGCCGCCGCGGGTCACGAAATCGGCCATCATGGCTGGACCCATGAAAGCCCGCTTGCCGTCACGCCCGAACGCGAGCGCTGGATCCTGGAGAAGGGTCTCGAGGCGTTGCAGACGGTTGCTGGCGTGCGTCCGGCCGGCTATCGCTCACCGGCCTGGGACAACAGTCCCCACAGCGTGCCGCTGCTGCTGGAACATGGCTTCGAGTATGACAGCAGCATGATGGGCTCCGACTTCGAGCCCTATTGGTGCCGCGTCGGCGATGTCGCCAGCCTCGATGACCCGTTCCAGTTCGGCAAGCCGGTCGATCTGGTGGAGATGCCGGTCTCCTGGCATCTCGACGACTTCCTGCAGTTCGAGTTCGTCGCGACCGGTGTCGGCATGCTGCAGGGCGCCCAGACACCGCGCCAGACGCTCGAGACCTGGAAGGCCGAGTTCGATTATCTCTATGACCGCATCGGCCACGGCATCTTCACGCCCACCATGCATCCGCAGGTGATCGGCCGGGGCCATCGCCTCACGGTCCTCGAGGGGCTGATCGAGCATGTGCTGAGCAAGCCGGGTGCACGCTTCACCACCGTGGGCGATTATTGCCGCCAATGGCGCAAGGGCAAGACGCCGAGCCTACCGGCCGATGCGGTGCAGCCCGGCTATCTCGAAGAAAAGATCAAGCGGCGCGCCTGACCCCGACAGCCGCCGATCAGATGTCCGTCCAGCCGCCATCGACGCGCAGATTGGCGCCGGTGATGTAGGAGGCGGCGTCGCTGGCGAGGAAGGCGATCGCGCGTCCGACTTCCGCCGGCGCGCCCATGCGCTTCAGAAGCGTGATGTTCGCATCGTCGATACGCAGCTTCTCCGTATCGGCGGGCGACAGGGCGATCTTCTCATAGATCGGCGTGTCGATCGGCCCCGGGGCCACGCTGTTGACGCGGATCCCGCGCGGCGCCAGCTCGGTCGCCAGGGTGCGCAC
>NZ_JBOHKS010000137.1:0-8334 GCF_050729195.1 Hypericibacter sp. | reverse complement strand
GCGCTGCTGCGCCTCGAGCATGTGGAGGGCGCGCCGGCGCCGACCTTGCGCGCCGGCGAGGCGACGCTGACGGCGAAGAAGCCCGACTGGGTGAAGCTGCCGGAGACGCAGGCTTAAAAAGAACCATCCCTTCCCCCGCTTGCGGGGGAAGGTTGGGAAGGGGGATGACTCTACGGTCAATGGAGTCGGCCCCCTCCCTCACCCTCCCCTTGAACAGGCTGTGTGAAAACTCCCGCGAGCACCGCTGATGCGCAATAAGCGAATCATTAGAGCGTGCTGCATGAATCATTGTTGCGGCAATGCGCCAATCCACGAATCATTGTTGCGCTGAAACCGGAGTGACGGGAGTTTTCACACAGCCTGTGAAGGGGGAGGGGACAGTTAGCGAGATCGCTGGCGAGGGCCCGCTCCGTCTTCTTCGATCTTCCCCACCATGCACCTGTCGCGAATCTGCGCTAGCTTCTGAGGCGTTCGCCCCTATCGCTTCAAGGAGCTCTGCATGGCCCGCCCCCGACTGCGCGACCTTGGTATCGTCACCGGCCGGCTCGATCCGGGACCGCTCAATGCCATCACCGATGTCGAGGGCGTGCGGGTCGGCCATTCGACCCTGATCAGCGATTCCCCGCGCGTGGTGCGCACCGGCGTCACCGCGATCTGGCCGCGCGACGGCATCTGGCAGGATTGGTGCTTCGCCGGCTTCCACAGCTTCAACGGCAATGGCGAGATGACGGGCCTGCCCTGGATTGCCGAGCAGGGTCTGATCGGCGCGCCGCTCTGCATCACCAACACGCTGTCGGTCGGCGTGGTGCGCGATGCGATCTGCGCCTATGCGGTCGAGAACAAGATCGAGCAGCCCTTCCATCTGCCGGTGACGGCCGAGACCTGGGATGGATGGCTTTCCGACGTGGAGTCCCTCTCCGTGACCCAGGCGATGGCCTTCGAAGCACTCGCCAACGCCAGGAGCGGCCCTGTCGCCGAGGGCTGCGTCGGCGGCGGCACCGGCATGATCACGCATGAGTTCAAGGGCGGCATCGGCACCGCCTCGCGCGCCGTGGACACGGCCGGCAGCCGCTACACGGTGGGGGCGCTGGTGCAGTCGAATTATGGACGCCGCCATCTGCTGCGCGTCAATGGCGTGCCGGTGGGGCGTGAGATCACCACCGAGATCGTGCCGAGCGAGCGGTTCGTCGAGCCGAAGAGCTCGATCATCGTCATCCTCGCGACCGATGCGCCGCTGATCCCGATCCAGTGTCAGCGCCTGGCGCGGCGCGCCACCACCGGCCTCGCCTGGGTCGGCGGCATCGGCGCCAACGGCTCGGGCGACATCTTCCTCGCCTTCTCGACCGCCAACACGGTGCGCCCCGATCACAAGGTGAGCGAGCTGCGGGCCGTCGGCCCCGACGAGATGACGCTGCTGTTCGAGGCAGCGGCGGAAGCAACCGAGGAGGCGATCCTCAATGCGCTGATCGCGGCCGAGACCATGGTCGGATACAAGGATCGCATCGTCTATGCGCTGCCGCATGACAAGCTGCTGGAGGTGATGCGCCGCTACCGTCCGCCCGGCACGATCGGGGCGCCGCGATGAAGCGCAGGTTTGGCCGACGCGCGATCGCGGGCCTGCTGCTCCTGCTCGCGCTGGCTGCGGCCGGTCTCGCCGGATCGGCGGTCGCGGCAACCCAGGTCGACAGCCAGACCGCGAAGACCAAACTGCTGGGGCCGCTCTGGCTCTCGCTGCAATGGATCGGCGATGGCAGCTTCAACGCCATGGGCAAGGCCCAGGTCGAGGACCGCGACGGCACGCTGCATCTGAGCGGCCGCCAGGACGGCAAGGGCGATAGCGCCGGCGACTGGCTCGAGATCGACGGCGATATTCTCGCCATCGGGCTCCGGACCTTCCATTTCAAGGGCTGGATCGAGACCCGCGTCAGCTACATCAACGACGGCAACCCCTGCCGCCGCGAGGTCGAGGCCGACTTCCTCATGAAGACCGGCAAGAAGTATTGGCGCCTGCAGGCGATCGACAACCCCTGCGACGTGGCGGCGGATTATGTGGATCTGTTTCCGAAGTGACGATCGCCAGTAGGCGATCGTCATCCCGGCGAAGGCCGGGATCCCTCGATTGAGACTATGACAGCCTCAATCTGGCACATCGATGCCGTCGGGGGCCGTCCACCCCAACATGAACACCCATCTCACAAAAATGGTCACGGTCCGTGTTCATGGATGCCGGCCTTCGCCGGCATGATAAGTGGGCGCGTCCGCTCTACTCCTCCGACGGCAGCTTCGTCATCAGGATCTTGTCGATGCGCCGGCCGTCGAGGTCCATCACCTCGAAACGCCAGCGGCAGGCGGTGAAGCTCTCGCCGGTTTTCGGCAGGCGGCGCAGCTCGTTCAGCACCAGGCCGGCGGCGGTGTCGTAGTCGCGCTGGGCCGGCAGGGTCACGCCGAGGAGGGCCGCCATCTCGTCCACCGGCATGGCGCCATCGACCAGCCAGCTCCCGTCGCCGCGCGGGGTGGCGCCCGGTGCCAGATCGTCGCCGCCGTCATGGAACTGGCCGGCGATCGAGGCGAGGATGTCGCCGGTCGAGACCACGCCCTCGAAGGTCCCGTACTCGTCGACCACCAGCGCCAAATGCGCCTTCGAGCTCTTGAAGATCTCGATCGCGTCGAGCGCCGCGATGTTCTCATGTACGACCGGCGCCTTGCGCACCAGCCCGTTCCAGTCGATCGGCCGGTTGTTGAGGAGCGCGTCGAGCACTTCCTTGAGATCGATGACGCCGATCACCTCGTCGACATTGCCATGAGCGACCGGCAGGCGCGAATGATGCGCGAGCAGCAGGGTCGCGCGCTTGGCCGCCTCGTCGGCATCGAGATCGAGCCAATGCACGTCGCGCCGATGGGTCATGACGGCGCGCACAGGACGGTCGCCCAGCCGCATCACGCTCGCGATCATGGCATGCTCCGCGGGCTCGACCACGCCCGTCGAGGCCGCCTCGGCGACCAGCGTGTTGATCTCCTCTTCCGTCACTTTCTGCTCGGGCTCGCCGCTCTGGCCGAACAGCCGCAGCATCACTTGCGAGGAGAGATCGAGCAGCGAGACCAGCGGGCTCGCGATGCGCGCCACCCACATCATCGGCCGCGCCACGCGCACCGCCACCGCTTCGGCATCGCGCAGCGCGATCTGCTTGGGCACCAGCTCGCCCAGGATCAGCGAGAGATAGGTCGTGACCGCCACCACGAGGGTGAAGGAGACGGTGTCCGCCAGCTCATAGCCGAGCCCGAGGCCGGTGAGATAGACGGCCAGGCGCATGGCGAGGGTGGCGCCGCTGAAGGCGCCGGCGAGAATGCCGACCAGCGTGATGCCGATCTGCACCGAGGAGAGGAAGCGGCCGGGATTCTTCGCCAGCAGCAGGGCCGCCGACGCGCCGCGATTGCCCTTGGCCGCCATGGCCTTGAGCCGCGCCCGGCGGGCCGAGACGATGGCGAGCTCGGAGAGCGCCAGCACGCCGTTGAGCGCGATGAGGGCCAGAACGATCAGCACCTCGACGAAAACCAATTCAAACCTCCCCACCCGATGAACCGCCCATCATAGCGGAGCCCGGCCGAACCGGGCGCCCCGACGGGATTTGCGTAAATTCTAGAGTTTCGCCAGCCGCTTCGCGATCTCGGCGGCCTCGCGGAAGGGCGAGCGCCCTTCCGGCAGCTCGAGACGGCCGGCCCGCGCCAGCCCTTCGCGCCCGAACCGATCCCGCAGGCCCGCCTCGAGCCAATGCCGCGCCTGGGCCCGGCGACGCGCCACGAGACGCCCCGCCTCGCCCAACCAATGCCAATGACGCGCGAGCTCGGCCGTCAGCGTTTCGATCCCGTCGCCGGTCGTCGCGGCGACGAGCAGCACCGGAACCGTCCAGCCTTCATGCTCCTCGGCCGCCAGCCCGAGCGCGCCCTTCACATCGGCACGCGCGCGGATCGCGGTGGTACCCATGTCGGATTTGGTGACGGCCACGAGATCGGGAATCTCGACGATGCCGGCCTTCATGAATTGCAGGCTGTCGCCCGAGCCCGGCTGCACGCAGAAGAGGACGCTGTCGGCGGCTTCAGCCACATCGGTCTCGGACTGGCCGACGCCGACGGTCTCGATCAGCAGCACATCGTAGAGCGCCCGCATCAGCACCATGGCCGAGAGCGTCATGTCGGCGAGGCCGCCGAGACGGTCGCGCGCCGCCATCGAGCGCACGAAGACACCCTCGTCCGTGGGATCGGTCTGCAGCCGCGTACGGTCGCCGAGCAAGGCGCCGCCCGACCGGCGCGAGGACGGATCGACCGCGATCACGCCGACACGTTTGCCCTGGCCGCGATAGGCGCGGATGAGGGCACCGGCGAGCGTCGATTTGCCCACGCCGGGCGGGCCGGTTAGGCCGATCACCTGGGCCGTCGGCGCCACATAGGCGGCGTCGAGCAAGGCCAGGTTGTCGGGCGCCTGGGGCGAATGTTCGAGCGCCGCCAACGCCCGGGCCAGGGCAGCCTTGGAGCCGCGAAGTTCGTCGAGCGAAGGCAGGATGGGAATTCCGTCTGTTGCCGGTGGCCGGGGCGCTGCCGAAACGGCGCCAGGACCAGGTTCGGGGCCATTATAGCGCGCCCGTCCGGCGCCCGGACCGGTTTCTTCCGGCATCATGAGGATGCCCCATTCGGCTTGCAATCTCGTGACGCGCGGCCGGAACAAGGCGAAGATGGGTCGGCCCCCGTGAGAAGCGATGTCGAGGAGCAACCGATGAGCCTGACCCTGGCGCTGGTGGCGCATGATCAGAAGAAAGCCGACATGGCGGACTGGGTCGCCCGCAACCACCAGGTGCTGCGGCGTCACACCATCATCTCGACCGCGACCACGGGCCGGATCGTCGCGGAAGCCGCCGCCGACATCAAAATCCAGACCGTGAAGAGCGGACCCTGGGGCGGCGACCAGCAGATCGGCGCCATGATCGCCGAGGGCAGGATCGACGCGCTGATCTTCTTTCCCGATCCGCTGACGCCCATGCCGCATGACGTCGATGTGAAGGCGCTGCTGCGGCTGGCGCTGGTCTATGACATCCCCTGCGCCTGCAATCCGTCGACGGCGGATCTTCTGGTCAAGGCGGGGCTGCTGGGGAACTGAGCAGGCTAGCGGCAGGTTTACGCTTAGTTCTTGACAAAAAAATACGCAAATAGCGTATGATCGGGTATCCCTTCAAATCATGGAGACTGCCCGATGTCCCCTCGCGGCACACCCTCGTTGCGCTTCACCGTCGACGGCCCGAGGCAGCTTGCCGATCAGATCGCCGAGCAGCTGCGTAAAGAAGCTTCCGAGCAAATCGCCCAGATACCGGAGACAGAGCATAGCGCCGCCAGCGGCCGTTCGGCCGCGGCGCCCGCCGAGGTGATTTACGGACCGGACGGCACTCCCCGCTGGCGGCCGCGAGTTGAAGATTTCCTCGATGTGATCATGCCGCACGAAGGTGGTTTCGTCGATAACCCGAAGGATCGCGGCCGGAGAACCAATTTCGGAATTACGCAAGAAACGCTCGATGGCTGGTTCGCAAATCAGAGGGAACGTTTTGATAAACGGCAGCAGCGACGCGACCCCGCTCTACGGAAAGAATTCGAGCCCAAGCGATTACCCAGCGTGCCCGGTATTCCGACAGACGTCAAAGATCTGACATTGGAGCAGGCTCGAGCACTCCACAAAGACCTCAATTGGGACACTTACAAGCTCGATCAAATCAAGGATGATGGCACCGCGCTTCAATTCCTCGACATGCGCTTCATGACCAGCCCCTACGGCATGAAGAAAATCATCTACCCCGCGATCGACGATGTCATGAAGAAACATGATCTCGGCGAGATGCCGTATGCGACATTGCCGAATGGCCCATCGACCAACTATTTCGGTCCGGCGATCGATCTTGTCAATTGGTTAGACGCGCTTGGTTTTAGTCGAGAGTTGCAAGAGGCTTTGGTCAACCGCCGGCTCGCCTATGTCAAGACGCTGCCGAGATATAAATACTTCCACAACGGCTGGGATACGCGCATCGAATCCTTCCGGCCGAAGAATTATGCCGCCAGATAGCGCTTGCGAACAGTGAGCCCAGATCAGTGAAGCGGAAGGAACGTAACTTCATCGCCCGCCCAGCAGATCACGGCTCGATCTCCCTGCACAGAGCAACCCCTCCCCATTACGGTATTTAAGACCCTTCCGTCGCTCACATTCGCTTGTTCATCTAAAATCAATTCGCTGGGGATGTCAGTCAGAATGCGGTAACCGCCCCGCCTCAATGTCGTCACGATGCTCCCGGAATACCGGCTATCGAGAATTTGCTTGGAGAGATCGACGCGGCGCAGCGTAATCTTGTTGTCATCGAGACTGATGCGCAAGATCGCGTCCGGCCCATCGTCGAAACGCGCCGTCGCCAAAGCTTCATTTCCGTCGGCGCTGAGACTGAGAGGCCCGACGGCCGTGCCCCAGGGCAGATCGAGCCGCGCGATCTCGTTGCCATCGGGCGTCAGGGCCACGACAGACTCCGATCCATTGACGCAGGGGTTCATGATCGTCCCCATGTCCTCCCGTGCACCGCCGCCATCGATCTGTACGATAATGGTCCCGCTTGCGAGCACGGCCATCTCGTTGGGGAAGCCAAAGCCGCCCCTGGGATCCTGCCATCGCCAGACCAGCCTCCCGTCCGAAGATACGCGCGCGACCGTGGCCCCGACGCCACATCTGTCGTCTGCATCCGGATTGGTCGAAACATCTTCCCACCAACCGACCAGAACAGAGTCCCGATCCTCGATGATGGATCCGACGGCCCGCAAGGAATTCACATTCGCATCGGGATCGGCCGGATTCGAGTGCTCGGGGCTGTCCTCCTCATGAATGGCGACGGGGTCGGCAACGCTGCTTCGCGGCCCCGCCCGTAAGAGCGTCACTCTCGATCCGTAGATGAAGAGCGTATCGCCTATGGCCGCCACCGGGCTATTGAGTCTGTTGGCAAGCTCGAAGTCGGAAGACAGGGGCGCATAACGGATTTCATCGGCGCCTGTTCTCGGATCGTAGATCCGGACATAGACGCGGCTCGACGCGAAGGTATAGCCGATCACGGCGATCCGGCCATCCGGCAGCATCGTGACACTGTCGGTGAGCCCTAGCCGGAGATCCACCCCGCCCGGGATATCCGGCATCGGGAGGGTGATCCGAATGGGCGCGATGATGTCGGTGTCGTCAGCCGCCCCGACCTTGGGGGCGGCAATCCCGAAGCAGACCAAGATGCTCAACAACATCGTGGCCAGAGTTCTCCGAAGCGAACTGGTCCAGGTTCGGGAGATAGGGGAAGGAAAGCGGCGCATCGGTGCAACCCCAGGTTACCAAAATATTCTACCATGGATTGTGTCCGATTGATGGCGAATTCGCTCACCGGCCATGACGATCGGGACGCCGTGCCCCTTCCGGTGAAGAGCGGACCCTGGGGCGGCGACCGGCAAATCGGCGCGCTTATCGCCGAGGTCAAGATCGACGCACTGTTCTTCTTTCCCGATCCGCTGATGCCCATGCCGCACGATGTCGATGTGAAGGCGCTGCTGCGGCTGGCGCTGGTCTATATCGGCCCATCCGCGGCCGCCCACCCCGAATCCATCGCTATCCGGCACGTAGTAATAGGTTTCCTGCCCGGTCTTCAGGTCGATAAGCCGAAGGTACCCGTCCGGTCCCCGAGGCTTCCCGCCGAGAACGGCGATCCGGCCATCCGGCCATCCGGCAACAGGTCGACACAGGCAATCTCAGCGCTCGACCGAGACCACATCACTTCCGAAGCGATCGGCGGGAGCGTGAAGGTCACAGGCTTTGGCGCGGCGCGCCCTTCATCCGCATAAGAGATAGACGGGAATGCAAACAAGCTGGCACCGCAAATCGTCGACACAAGGTCGCGCTTCACCCAGGGCGACCGGCTCCAAGATCGAAGGGCGGACGAAATGGCATGTTGCATAGATACAACTCCCGGTTAGAGCGTAATTCTACCATGAATTGCGCCCCAATTGAAGGCGTTATCGGCAAAGGAGCGTGACCCCGTGGTGAATCCGTGGACCGAGAATCCGGAGGATAACGGGGTGGTCAATCGCTCGCGCATCGCGACACTGGAAGCTCAGCGTTCATCGCGCTCGAGTCCCGATTGAGAACGCAATGTTGGCCGGATCGGCTGAAAGGAAGCCGCCTCAGCAAAGAGTCGGAAAACGACGGCAATCACGCAGGATGCACGCCGCCACGGCACCACCGAGAGCGAATACCCTTATTCGGGCACCTCGATCGCCCTGGCC
>NZ_JBOHKS010000136.1:0-36448 GCF_050729195.1 Hypericibacter sp. | reverse complement strand
CTGCAATCGGCCGTGACGGCCTATATGAACGTGGTCCAAGCCGTTGCCGTGCTCGAGCTGAACATCAACCAGGAAGCCGTCATCCGGCGCGATCTGGAAGCGACCCGCACGCGCTTCGAAGTCGGCGAGCTGACCAAGACGGACGTGGCCCAGGCCGAAGCGAGCCTTGCCGGTGCCACCGCCGCCCGCATCCAGTCGGAAGGCCTGTTGGCCGCGGCCCGTGCGGCATATGCCAACGTGATCGGCGAGAATCCGGGAACCCTCGTGCAGCCGCCGCCTCTGACCACGCTTCCCGCTTCCCAGGACGAGGTTGTCTCGGGCTCGGAGGATGCGCCGACCGTGACTGCCGCCAAATATAACGAGCAGGCGGCCCATGACGGTATCGACGTCGCCTTCAGCCAGATCATGCCCTTCCTCAACATCGTCGGCACGGCGGGCACGGTGGATGATTCCTCAGCCCCCAATACCGGGCAGGATTCGGCATCCATCATGCTGCAGCTGACCGTGCCCCTCTATCAGGCGGGGTTGCCGGCTGCCGATGTCCGCCAGTCGAAGCAGGTCGCGGCCCAGCGCCGGCAGGAGCTCGAGAACGAGCGCCGCTTCGCCATTCAGACGGCGGTCCAATCCTGGACGGCGCTGCAGACGGCGCGCGCGCAGATCAAATCCTTCGTCGAACAGGTCCGCGCCAACAAGGTCGCCCTCGAAGGCGTCCGGCTCGAGGCCAATGTCGGCGCCCGTACGGTGCTCGATATCCTGGACGCCGAGCAGGCCTATCTGAATTCCCAGGTCAGTCTGGTGACCGCGCAGCGCGACGAGGTCGTCGCGGCCTATGCCGTCGAGGCCGCGGTCGGCAAGCTGACCGCGCGCGACTTGCAGTTGCCGGTCGACTACTACGACGTCGAGTCCTACTACAACGAAGTCCACGACAAGTTCTGGGGCTTCGGCGCCAAGACGCAATAGGCATCCGCGATGGATGGAGAGGCCGAGCGACCGGCCACGGCGCAATGCCTCTCCATCATCGTCCCCTATCGCGACCGGGCCGCGCAGCTGGCGCGGTTCCTTCCGCACATCACCCTCTATTTCAAGCGCGACAAGATCGACAAGGACCGGCCCTACCGCGTGACGCTGGTCGAGCAGGAAGCGGGGCGCCCCTTCAATATCGGCGCCCTGCGCAATGCGGGCTTCCTGTTGACGGAGCCGGAATGCGAGCAGATCTGCTTCCACGATGTGGATTATCTGCCGATCTGGGCCGATTACCGTCCGGTGGAGCGGCCGACGCGGCTGCTCTGGTACGGCGCCGAGAGGGTCAAGATCGAAGGCTCCGCCAATCTCGTCGTCGAGCATGATCCGAAGAAATATTTCGGCGGGGTGGTGATGTTTCCGACCGCCCTCTTCCGCCGCGTCAACGGCTTTGCCAACGGCTATTGGGGCTGGGGCTATGAGGATACCGATATGCGGATCCGCTGCCGGGCGGAGGGAATTGCGCTGGGCTATCGCGACGGCACCTTCGATTCCCTGCACCACCCCAGCAACGGTTTCAATACCGATGGCAAGCCCAGCCAGGCGAACCTGGCCAACCGGCGGCTCTGCCAGATCAACGCCAAGGCGATCCGAGACCGCAAGGCCCACCGTGGAGAGGGGCTGAACAGCCTGCGTTTCGACGTCCTGGACCGCGGCCCCCTGCTCGATCCCGAGGGCACGCCCTACCCCCATGCCGAACGGGTCTTGGTCCGGCTCTGACGGCAGCCCCGAGGATTCGCCCCCTTGCCGACCTTTCGATCCTTTAATGGATTCCATGTTAGGATTCCAGTCGGGTAGGGGGCTCGACCGCCCGGACGCGCCAGTCTGTATCGGCGGCCGGGTCGAGAGCGACGGGGGGACTCGTGCCGACACGATGCCTGTTCTATGCCTCGAACGGCCATGGCCTGGGCCATTTGATCCGGACATTGGCGGTCGCGCGCGCCCTGCGGGCCAGCAAGCCCGACATCGACATCATGTTCGTGACCAACTCCGAAGCCTGCCAGCTGGTCTGGCGCGAGGGCTTTCAGGTGGTGAAGCTGCTCTCGCCGCCCGCGAACTTCCTGGACCTGGATATTCCCGCCCGTGAGGAGCTTCGCCGGATCAACCGCGGGATCGTCTATGCGGTGCTGAAGGGCTTCGCGCCCAATCTCGTCGTGGTCGATTTCTTTCCGCTGGGCCAGATCGGCGACATGATGCCGCTTCATTCGCATGCCGCCCGCAAGGTCTTCATCGCCCGCGAGCGCAATGCCGCCGCCGAGATCGCCACCCACGCCCAGCTGATCGAGAGCATGTACAATCTGGTGCTGATCCCGCATCACGCGAGCGAGGTGGATGGGCGCAAGCCTGCCAATGTGAAGACCCTCTATACCGGCGCCATCATGATCCGGTCGCGCGACGAGGCCCTGCCGCGCGAGCAGGCCCGCGCGCGACTAGGGCTGGCGCCCGACGGCTTCACCGTCTTCGTCGGCTTCGGCGGCGGCGGGAATCCCGCCTATGATTCGGTTCAGCAATGTGTGCTGGAACAGGCCCGGGTTGCCCGGAACTGGACTTTCGCCGTGGCGCGGCCGCCGCTGTTGCGCAGCCCTTCCGCGGTGACGCCGGAGAACGGGACGAAGGAGATCAGCTATATGCCGATGGCGGAATGCTGGGCCGCCTTCGATGCGGCGATCTCCACCCTCGGCTACAACAGCGCGACCGAGCTTCTGCATCATGGCGTACCCACCATTTTCGTCGAGCTCGCGGGCGGTCTCGACGACTGGGCGAAGCGCGCCGGCCGGATCGCGAAGGCGGATGCCGGCCTGCCGATCAAGGCCTTCGACAGCGAAGGATTGCATCTGCAGCTCGACCAGCTCGCCGATCCCGCGCGCCGGCAAACCCTCGCCGACAACGCCCGCGCCATGGTGCCCAGCAACGGCGCCAGGCTCGCAGCCGACGCGATCCTGGAGATCGTCCAGTGACGCTGCCACAATGAATCTGCCGCGAAACCGCGCTCCGATCCCGCCTCATCCTGCCGGCCCCCGAGATCCCGACTTTGTCTGAACCCAGCGCATCGCCTCAACGCATCGTCCTGATCGACAACGGGCTGCGCGACCAGATCGGCCATCACACCCATTTCGCGCTGGGCATGGCCCGGATGCTCGCAACAACCGGGCATCAGCTTCTGGTCCTGGCCCACCGAACCATGGAGCCGGCGCTGGCGGCGGCGCCGCTCGAAGCCCGGCCGGTCTTCGAAATGTGGTTGAACGAGTTCCTGACCGAAGGGGACGCCTTCGATCGTCTCTGGAACGACCATGAAGTCGGCCGCGGACGATTCGCCGAGAGCTTGGCCGACTCCGGTTTCGAGCCGCAGCAGGGCGATCTCCTCTGGATTCCCACCGCCCGCGCGCGCGAGATCGCCGGCCTCGCCGAATGGCTGAAGGCGCAGCCGCAGCGGCCGCGGATCGCGCTCGGATTCCATTCGTTGTTGCGCCCGGTCGAGCCGGGAACGGTGGGAGGCCTTGTCCACCGCCTGGCCGGCCGCGCGCTCGAGGCCGCCGTCGGCAAGGACCGCATCTTCGCCTTCGCCACCAACAAGCCTCTCGCGGTCAGACTGACCTACGCGATGGGACTGCCCGTCATGACGGCACCGCTGCCGCATTTCTACGAGACGCCGGTGGCGGCGGATGCCCTCCCCTATCTCCCGGCGGGCGACGGCCCTCTGGTCGCCTGCCTCGGCATGCAGCGGGAGGACAAGCGCTTCACCGAATGGCCGGCCATCATCGAGCAGGCGCATCGCCGGCGTCCCGACCTGCGCTTCCTGGTCCAGGTCGGCGCGGGAGAGATCAATTCTTCTTTTGCTGCGCTCGAGAACAATCCGCGCATCCGGCTGGTGCGCGGCTATCTCGACGACCGGACCTTCGTCAGCCTGATCGAGGCGAGCGATCTCCTGCTCCTGCCTTACAAGCCGGAGCGTTATGTCGAGCGGATCTCCGGTCCCTTCGTCTTCGGCGCGGTCTATGGCACGCCGTCGGTCGTGCCGGTGCGGAGCTGGATGGCCGAGCGCATCGCCGAAGGCCGCGGTGCCGGCGTCACTTATGACGGCGACGATACGACGCTCGCCGAGGCGGTGGCGCAAGCGGCCGATGACCTGCCGCATCTGAAGGCGCAGGCGGCGGGCATCAGGAAGGATTGGCGGACCTGGGACGGCCGCGCCCTCATCGGCATCGCGCTCCATTGGTGCGCAGGCCGCAGCCTCGAGGATTTCAAGCGCAGCTCCTCCGCGCCCTGACCGACCAGGCGACTTCGGTCAAATCCTGATGATTCAGTATGATCCCCGCGCCACTGCCATTCAATCGCAACTGAAGGCTGCATACATGGTTAATCGACATCACCAACAGTTCATTGAGATGGCTGTGCACCGGTCGTAAGCTCGCACCCGTGACTTCAACAAGGGAGGACTTCCCGTGAAGAAAATTCTGGCGTGTGCGTCTGCAGTGTTGATCGTTCTGTCACTGGCCGCGGCGCCGGCCATGGCTGGGGGCGGCAAGAGTGGCGATGCCCCGGGTCATGGCGGCGGTGGATCCGGCAACTCCGACAGCAACAAAGGCGGTGTCTCGGGTGCCAACGGTAACCAAGGCAACGACAAGGACGTGGGCAATGCAGGCCCGGGCGGCGAATAGGGTTGAACGCCTGAGCGAGATCGGTCTTTCAGATCGATGATTCCTTGTGGGCCTCGGGAAACCGGGGCCCACTCGCGTTACGGGCTTCCGAGCTCGGATCAATCGCTCTGGGGTATTTCGCATTGCACCGGCTCGCCGGCCCGGCAGGTGCTGGCATAGCGTTGCGATCGGCCCGCTTTAATCGGGAGCAACGGAACCTGACCCCGGCTCGCCGCGGAATCGTCCGGCGCGCTGCAGAAGATGTTTTCGATCATCATCAGGCGCTGCCCGTCCGCGCGCGGGATATAGAGCGCGCCATCCGCGGCCTGGCGATGGAACTGCACGGTCGTCGAGCCGTTTTTCCCGATCAGCCCCAGATCCTGGGTCACCCAATGTCCGAAATTGATCATGCAATGGATCGGCTCCGATCCCTTATTGACGATCGTCAAGGCGACCGGTGCGTCGGACGCAGGCTCGCCTGTTGCGTTGCAGGCCGCCATCGCGAGTGACAGCGCGAAGCTTGCGGCGCAGGTCGTTGAGCCAGCGGGAAACCCCATGTTAGCTTCGTCCTCGTTCCATCGTGATGGTCGCGCGTTTCATACTGGGGAGCGGCGGATGATTTTGCGCAAGACGCTTTTCGTGAAGGAGACGGTGCTGGCCGAGGCCGGCAGCCCCGCCGTCCGGCCCATCACGCGCGTGGCCGCGATCGCGATCATCCAGAACAGCTTCGCCGGCCTCGGCGTGCAGGACCTCTCGCCGATGTTCGATCTCGGCATGAAGCTCGGCGAGGAGCTGATGCCCCAGGCCGTGGCCCTGTTGCCGCAGCCGGCCATGGCCTATGGCAAGGCCGCCATCGTCGGCGTCGAGGGCGATCTCGAGCATGCGGCGGCGATCCTGCATCCCAAGCTCGGCAAGCCGATGCGTGCCGCGGTCGGCGGCGGCGAAGCCATCATCCCCTCCACCACCAAGGTCGCCGCGGCCGGGACCCTGATCGATGTGCCGCTCGGCAACAAGGACAATGTCTGGTCCTTCGACGAGCTCGACACCATGACGGTCTGCGTCGCCGATGCACCGCGCCCGCGCGAGATCCTGGTGGTGATGGCGGTCAGCGATGGCGGCCGGCCCAACCCGCGCGTCGGCAAGGGCCGCTCGATCGTCTGACGCGCGACGAACACGCATGCTCAAGACGGTGACTGCGGCGCCAGTGGCGGTCGGCCCTGCAGCAGATCGCTCGCGCGCTCGGCGAGCGCGATGATGGCGGCATTGGTCGGCCCGGTGGTGAGGCTCGGAAACACCGAGGCATCCACCACATAAAGCCCCTCGAGGCCACGCAGCGCGAGCCCCGGCGTCACCACCGCTTCGTCGTCCTGGCCCATGCGGCAGGTCCCGACCGGATGATGGTGGGTGAAGGCCGCCTGGGCGAGGAAGGCGCGGCGATCGGCTTCGCTGCGGCAGGCGGGCGACGGCAGAAGCTCCGCCTCGCGCCAATCCGCGAGCGCCCTGGCACCGCCGACCGCGCGGGCCCGATCCAGTGCGTCGAGATAGGCCTGCCGATCATATTCTTCGGCGAGATAGTTCGGATCGATCAACGGTGTCGCTTGCGGGTCGGCCGAGGCCAGCCGGAGGGACCCGCGGCTGCGCGGCCGGGTGAAGCCGAACATCAGCGTATAGGCCTCGCCGAAGGCCGGTGCTGCGAAGCATTCCGTCACCACCGGCGTGGTCACGCAGGCCAGCACCAGCTCGGGCGCCGCGCTGCCCCCGCCGCGCTCGATATACATCAGGGATTCCGAGTTCTGGTAATTCGAGGGCGGCACCGGGCGGCGCGCGCGATAGACATTGCCGCCCGAGAGCAGATGGTCCTGCAGATTGTGCCCGACCCCCGGCAGATCCAGCCGCACCGGGATGCCCAGCGCCTCGATCTCGTTCGCCGGCCCGATGCCCGCGCGCAGCAGCAAGCTGGGCGATGCGATGCTGCCGGTCGCCAGGACCAGGCCGCGCTCGGCCCGCAGCCGGAGGACGCCGTCGGGCCCGTGCAGCTCGACGCCGCCGCAGCGCCGGGGCCCTTCGAACAACAGGCTCAGAATCTCATGCCGCTCGAGCAGATGGAGATTGGGCCGTGCCAGCACCGCCGGCGTCAGATAGGCGTCGGCCGTGCTCTGGCGGCGCCCCTCCTTGATGGTCAGGCTGTTGAGCGTCGGGCCCGCCATGCGCGGCCCGTTATGGTCGGGCGTCGGCGCGAGGCCGATCTCCTCGCCGGCCGCCATATACCCTTGCGTGATCGGATGCGGATCGCGCGGCGTCGTCAGCGTCACCGGCCCGTCTTTTCCATGATAGGGCGACGGCGCCTTGTCGGAATCCTCGGAGCGGATGAAATAGGGCAGGAGATCGCGATAGCCCCAGCCGGTGGCGCCCTCGGCGACCCAGCCATCGAAGTCGCTGGGATGCCCGCGGACATGGGCCATGGCGTTGATGGTGCTGGAGCCGCCCCTTATGCGCCCGCGGGCCCAGGCATGGATCCGGTTCGCGGTATGGCGCTGGGGCACCGTCGCGTAGTTCCAATCGATCGCGGTGCCCTGCAGCGCCGGCCAGGCCTGCGGAACGCCGACCCGCGGGTCTGTCGGTGGGCCGCCGGCTTCGACCAGCGCAACGGAGAGGGCGGAATCCTCGGTCAGTCTCGCCGCCAAGACCGAGCCCGCCGTCCCGGCACCCAGGATGATCCAGTCAAAGGTTCGCAATGGTTCCCCTCGGGCCCTCGCCCTGATGACGCCCCGAAATGAGTTGTGATATTGTCCGAACCGCGCACGGGCCGCCACAAGGCCGAGCATGAAAAATGGGCCGATATACGGCTCGCGCCACGCATCCAGGCGAGGGGAACCATCATGGCCACCAAGGAACCTATCATCACGCTGTCGGCCGGTCCGGTGGCGGCCTATCCGGGCGTCATGCGCGCCCTGTCGAGACCAATCGGCTACGACTATGACCGGCACTTCCTCGAATTCTACGAGGCGGTGAACCGGAAGGTCACCCAGGCGCTGCGCAGCAACTCGCCGGCCCTGCTGCTCCATTGCGAGCCCGCCCCCGGCCTCGAGGCCGCCGCCGCCTCCCTGATCGGCCCCGACGATGTCGTGCTGAACCTCGCCTCGGGCGTCTATGGCAAGGGCTTCGGCTACTGGTCGGCGCGCTACAACAAGGAGCTGGTCGAGATCGAGGTCCCCTATAACGAGGCGATCGATCCGGCCCAGGTCGAAGCGGCCTTCAAGAAGCGCCCCGACATCAAGATCGTCTCGGTCGTCCATCACGACACGCCGTCGGGCACGATCAACCCGGTCAAGGAGATCGGCCAGATCGTGCGCAAGCACAACGCGCTGATGCTGGTCGATGCGGTCTCCTCCTGGGGCGGCATGGACATCCATCCCGAGGAGAGCTGCGCCGACATCTTCGTGACCGGCCCCGGCAAATGCCTGGGCGGCGCGCCGGGCCTCACCATCATGGCGGTCAATGACCGGGCCTGGAAACATATGGAGGCGAATCCGAAGGCGCCACGCGCCTCGGTCTTGAGCCTGCTCGATTGGAAAGAGGCCTGGCGCCAGGACAAGCCCTTCCCCTTCACGCCCTCGGTCGCCGAGGTGAACGGGCTCGACGGCGCCATCGATCTCTATCTGGCCGAGGGTCCCGAGGCCGTCTGGAAGCGCCATGCGCTGACGGCCAAGGCCTGCCGCGCCGGCATCAAGGCGATGGGCCTGTCGCTCTGGGCCGCGCGCGAGGAGATCGCCTCGCCAACCTGCACCGCCGTGCGCGTGCCCGACGGCCTCAAGGATGACGACATCCTCGCCGCCGCCCGCTCGCTCTATGGCGTGGTGTTCTCGTCCGGCCGCGGCGACACCAAAGGCAAGCTCATCCGGATCGGCCATATGGGGTTGGTGGCCGAGCCGATCTATGCCGTGGTCGCCGTGACCGCTTTCGGCGGCGCCCTCAAGAAACTGGGCCGCAAGGTCGATGTCGGGGCCGGCGTCGCCGCCGCGACCGCCGTGATCGACCAGGCGCGCGCCTGACCCTCATTCCAACGAACCATATTTCTCAAGGGAGATGACGAGCATGAAGCGTTTCGACGGCCGCGTGGCCATCATCACCGGCGCGGCGCAGGGCATCGGCAAGGCCGTGGCGCTGCGGCTGGGCCAGGAGGGCGCCCTGGTGGTCGCCGCCGACATCAACGGCAAGGGCGCGGAAGCAACCGCCAAGGAGATCGGCGGGAGGTCCTTCGGCGTCGCGACCGATATCGGCGATCCGGCCTCGGTCACGGCGCTGCACAAGGCCGCGATCGACAAGGGCGGCAAGCTCGACGTGACCGTCAATGTCGCGGCGATCGTGCCCTTCGTCGCCTGGGACGCGCTCACCTTCGAGGAATGGCGGCGCATCATGCGCGTCAATGTGGACGGGCTCTTCCTGATGTGCCGCGCCAGCTCCGACCTGATGCGCAAAGGGGGCTATGGCCGCATCGTCAATTTCTGCTCCAACTCGATCTTCGCCGGCACGCCCAACATGGCCCACTACGTCGCCTCCAAGGGCGCCGTGCTGACCTTCACCCGCGCGCTCGCGACCGAGCTCGGCGGCCACAAGATCACGGTCAACTCGATCGCGCCGGGCCTGACCGACACCGAGGGCGTGCAGCAGACCAACCACAAGAACGCCTTCGAGTTCGTCGAGATGCTGCAAGCCATCAAGGGCCGCGGCACCCCGGACGACATCGTCCCCGCCGTCGCCTTCCTCGCGTCGGAGGAAGCCCACTGGGTCACCGGCCAATGCCTCGCCGTCGATGCCGGCATGGTGCGGTGGTAGGCCGGCCGAAGGGATTTCCACTCAAAGCAAAGGGCCTGCATCCTTCGATGCAGGCCCTTTTCATTTGAGGCCGGTGTGGTGAGCGCGGACCTTACGAATAGAACCCCGGCGCCTTCACATAGTTCGGGAAGCTGTCCGGGTCGTGGCTGTAGAACAGCTCGGCATTGTGCTTCTCGGCCAGCTGCTTCAGGCGATGCATCGATTTGAGGCTCGCCGTCGGGTCGAGATGGAAGCTCGAGATGCAGTTCATATCCATGTTCTTCTGGCTGTAGCAGGCATCGGCCGTGAACAGCATCGGGCGGCGGTTCTTGAGCTCGACCATCAGGCTGTAATGGCCGGCCGTGTGGCCCGGCGTCTCCAGGAGCCACATGCCTTTCGCGAGCTCCTGATCGCCGGTCACGGTCTGGAACTTCGGCGTGTACATATCGAGCGCCGGCTCGGCCGGCAGCGCCTTGCCCGCCTGCTTCGCCAGCTCGGGCGCGAAGGTCATGTCCGAATAACCCAGATGCTCGAAAGGCTGGTGGTTGGTCGAGGCCTCGAGCTCCTTCGCGTGGCAGACCGTGCAGGCCTCGCTCAGATGCTTGTTTCCGCCGCAATGATCGAAGTGGTAATGCGAGTTGATCACATAATTGATGTCGGTCGGCTTGAGCCCGATCCTGGCGAGAGCGCCCGGAATGGTCTGCTCCGGCGCCTGCATCGGCTTCTCGAAGGGCAGGACCCGCATGACATGGGCATGGTCGTAGCCGGTGTCGAAGATATAGCGGCCGTCCTGATGCTCGATCAGCACCGCATAGCAGGGGAAGCGAAGCTCGCCGCCGGGCCCGCGGTTCCAGAACGCATGGAATCCGTCGATCACCAGCGAGCCGCCATCGAGAATGTAAACCTTGGTGTCCGTCATCGCCTCGTTCTCCCTCTCTCGCGACCCCGCCCCTTGTTAGGGCCTCTCCGGCCCTCCGGGCGGTTCTCCTTGAATTCCAATTCTAGCGCTCGCCGCGCACATAGGGCAGCCCCAAGGCTGCCGGCAGCACGCTGTGGCGGCCGAAGATCACCAGCACCAGGATCACCATGGCGAAGGGCAGCATCTGCACCACATCGGTCGGGATGTTGAGCCCCGCCACCTGGAGCGCCGTGGTCATGGCCAGGCTGATGCCGAAGATGAGGGCCCCCAGCAGCACCCAGTAGGGTTTGCCCCGCGCCAGCATGGCGAGCACGATGCCGATGAAGCCCGCGCCATTGGTCATGAAAGGCACGAACAGCCCGGCGCCCACATTGGCGAGATAGGCGCCGCCCATGCCGGCCAGGAACCCTGTCGCCAGCACCGCGCCCACCCGGGTCGCCACCACGCTGACGCCGGCGGCGTCGAGCGCGCCGGGCTTGCTGCCCGCGGCCTCGAGATTGAGCCCGACATAGCTGTGCTTGTAGAGCCAGCCGGCGGCGAAGGTCGCGGCCACGATCAGGTAGACGATGAGATTATGGTGGAACAGCGCCGGGCCCAGCACCGGGATCTCGCTGATGCCGGGGATCTCCAGCACCGGCGCCTTCTCGAGGCGCGGATAGGAACGCGCGAACTGGAAATGATGCAGGAGGGCTGTCAGCCCCTCGGCGCCCAAGGTCAGGCCGATGCCGATCACGATCTGATTCATGCCGAGCCGCACGCAGAGCAGCGCCATCAGCGCTGCCACCACCATGCCGCCCAAACCGCCGAAGACGAAACCCAGCGCGAAGGAGCCCGTATAGAAGGCGGCGACGAACCCGGTATAGGCGCCGAACAGCATCATACCTTCGATGCCGATATTGAGCACGCCGGCCTTCTCCGAGATCTGCTCGCCCAGCCCCACGAACAGCAGCGGCACGCCGGCCGTGATCGCGCCGAACAGCAGCGAGGTCAGGAAGGGTTCGGTGAAGAGACCATGCATCGGATCAGCTCTTGGTCCGGGCCAGGCGGCGATGATCGAGATACTCGACCAGCGCCAGGAAGATCAGCAGCAGCGCCACCAGCACCAGCGTATAGAAGGTCGGCACGCCAAGCCGCACCGCGGCACTCTCGCCGCCAACCTGCAGCACCGCGAAGAACATGACGAAGGCGATCGTGGCGATGCCATGGAACCGCGCCAGGAAGACGAGCGGCACCACCAGCAGGCCGAAGGAGGGATTCCAGTCGGCGCGCACCGAGCCCCAGACGCCCAGGATATCGACCGCCCCGCCCATCCCCACCAGGCCGGCGCTGATGGCGAAGGTCGCGTAGGTCAACAGGCCGACATTGAGCCCCGCATGGATCGCGGCACGCGGATTGGCGCCGACCACGCAGAGCTTGAGGCCGAAGGAGGTGCGGGTCATGAAGAAATGCACGATCAGCAAGGCGGCGAGCGCGATCAGGATGCCGCTATGGATGGTGCTGCCGAAGAGCCGCGGCAGGCGGTCCTCGACCGGCAGCGTGCGGGTCTGGGGCACGGTGGTGCCAGGATCGAAGAACAGCAGCTTCACCAGCACATTGGCGAAGCTGACGCCGAGAAAGCTCATCATCAGCGTGCTGATGATCTCGTTGATGCCGTAGCGCACCTTGAGGAAGGCCGGGACCAGCGACCAGGCGGCCCCGACGAGACCCGCCACGACGAAGCAGAGCAGGATCGTCAGCCAGTCCGGGATCGTGCCGATCAAGGCCGGCCCCAGGGCCGCCGTGACCACGGCCGACAGCAGGAACTGCCCGTCCGCGCCCAGATTCCAGATGCCGGCCCGGAAGGCCACGATCAATCCTGCCGCGATCATGAGCAGGGGCGCCATGCGGGTGATGGTCGCCTGCAGGCCCAGCCAGCTGAAGAGGCCGCGCCGGATCACATAGGCGTAGTAATCCAGCGGATCGGTGCCGAGGATCAGGAGGATTCCGGCGCCGACGAGAAGCGCCAGCAGGATCGGCAGCAGAAAGCGCGCGATCGCCGCCGCCAGCGCGCGGGCGCGGCCGGCCATGAGCGAAGGCGGCAGCCCCGGGCTGCGCGCCGCTTCCGGGCTGACACTCATGCCGCTTCGGCTCCCGTCATCAAGAGGCCGATCCGACGCTCGGCATTGCCTTCGTTGGGCACGATGCCAGTGAGCCGGCCGCGGAACATGACCGCGATCCGATCCGAAAGCTCGAGCAGCTCGTCGAGCTCGGTCGAGATCAGGATCGTGGCGAGGCCGCGTTCGGCGCATTCGGCGATTCGGTCGCGCGCCAGACGAATGTTATGTAGATCGAGGCCGTAGGTCGGCTTGTTGAAGATCACCAGCCGGCTGGCCGCGTTCAGCTCGCGCGCCAGCAAGGCCTTCTGGATATTGCCGCCGGAGAGCCGGCCGATCGGCGTACGCTCCGAGGGCGTGCGGATGTCATGGCGCTTGATGGTCTCGCGCGCCTGTCCATGGATCAGGTCCCAACGGCTGATGCCCCGCTGCCAGAGCGGCGGCGCGCCGATCTCTTTCATCACCAGATTGGTCGCGACCGAGAAGGTGCCGACCGTGCCCTCGCCCAGCCGCTCGTCGGTGATGTAGCGGAAGCCGCGGCGCCGGCGCGCGGCAACGCCTTCATGCGTCAGGTCATGGCCCTCATGGAGGAGCGAGCCCGAGGCGGCCGGCCGCTGGCCCGCCAGCAACTCGGCCAGATGCTTCTGGCCGTTGCCGTCGACGCCCGCGATCCCCAGCACCTCGCCGGGCCAGAGCTCGAAACTGACGCCGGTCAGCGGGCATTCGCCGCGATCGGCGACCGTGGAAACGTCCTTCACCACCAGGATCGGCGGTTTCGAGCGATCGACCTTGGGCGTCCGCTTCAGATGGCCGCCGCGGCCGAGCAGGGTTTCCGCATCGCGGCTGTCGGCCTTCTGGCCGCCGAACATCAGCCGCAGCACTTCGTCGGTGATCTGCGCCTCGGTCAGCGATTTCAATCGCGCCTTGTCGAGCTGGCCCGCGAAGCGGCCCAGCCGCAGCACCGAGATCCGGTCGCCGAACTCATAGGCCTCGGCCAGCTTGTGGGTGATGAAAATGATGGCGACGCCCTTGTCGCGCAGCCTTTTCATTACCGCGCCCAGGTCCCGCACCCCCAGCGGCGTCAGCATCGAGGTGGGCTCGTCGAGGATCAGCACATTCTCGCCGCGCCACAGCGCGCGCATGATCTCGACCTGCTGCTGCTCGCCCAGCGCCAGCCTTCCGACCTGCGCATCGGGATCGAGCGTCACGCCCAGGAGATCGGACAGTTCCTTGAACCGTTTGAGGACCGGCGCGCGGTCCAGGAGCCGCCAGCGCGGGCCGCCCAGCATCAGGTTTTCGATCACAGTCAATGTCGGCACCAGCAGCACATGCTGGAACACGGTGCCGATCCCGAGATCGAGGCTTTCGCGCGGCGAGCTGATCCGGACCGGCTGGCCCTTGACCTGGATCTCGCCGGAATCGGGCTGCTGCATGCCGGCCAGCATGCCGATCAGGGTCGACTTGCCGGCGCCGTTTTCGCCCAGCAGCACATGGATCTCGCCCGGCAGGAAGTCGATCGAGACGTCGTCATTGGCGACGACGCCGGGAAAGCGTTTGGTGACGGATCGCACCGATATGGCTGTTCCCGACGTCGCCCCTTGCATCAACGCACCCGATTCTTACTGGGCCGTGCCGATGTCGACCGAGCTCATCAACTTGCGGACGTCTTCCGCGTTGAAGACCGGGGTCAGCTTGACCTTGCCGTCGATGATGTCCTGACGGACCGCCATGACGGATTTCCACACATCGTCCGGGATGTGCTTGGTGTGCAGCAGCTGGCAGGAATCATCCGCCACCTGGATCGAGTAATGCTTGGTGCCGAAGGTGCCGGCCTTCAGGTCATCGACCATCGCGCTGAACACGGGCACCAGGTTCCAGACCACGGAGGACAGGAGATGGCCCTTGTCGATCGGGGTCTTGTCGCCGATCACGTCGATGAACCAAACCGGGCCGCCATTGGTCGCCTTGGTCGTCTCGGTCGCTTCCATCATGCCGAAGCTGGCACCGTCGCCCTGGCCGAAGATGATGTCGGCCCCGGCGGCGATGACGGACTCGGTGACGCGACGGCCACCGGCGGCATCGGAATAGGCAGCCGGCCCGATCACGGCATAGATCAGCTTGATGTCCTTCTTGATCGACTTCGCACCTTCCGCGAAACCCGCCGACTGCGAGTTCCAGCTCGGGGGCTCGCCCGAGGTGACGATGCCGAGCGCACCGGTTTTGGTCATCTTCGCGGCCAGCACGCCGGCGAGATAGGCGCCTTCATGACCGCTCAGCGTGTAGTCGGCGATCAGGCCGGGGACATTGGCGTCGGGACGATCGACGATCGCCACCGGCACCTTGGTCTCCGCCGCGATCTCAGGCGCGGCCTGGTTGTAGCCCGAGGCATGGGCGATCATCAGGCTGACGCCGTCGCCGGCAAGCTCGCGCAGCTGCGGACGCACATCGCCATAGCCCAGGCCTTCGGCCGGGACGAATTTGATGCCGTATTTCGCCGCGACGGCCTTGCCGGCGTCGATCGCCTGCTGGTTCCAGCCGTAATCCGTGCCCTGCTCCGGTGTCAGGACCGCAATGCTCTTCACGTCGGTGGCGCTGGCGCCACCGGCGAAGCCGACGCCCAGGGCCAGCGCGGCCACGACGGGCGTCAAGCGAATCACTCTATTCAGCGATGTCCATGTCATGGGGTTAGTTCCTCCCTATCGAATTAGCACCCAGTTGCAAACGCGCTCTTCTTATTCCGGCCCGAACGTCCCTGTTTGATGTCCCAGGGTTGCCGTGCCGCCGATCCCCGATCCGGGGATTAGTCCTCCAACGCCTTGCGGACGGCCACCAACCGGCGCGCCCGCTGGCTCTGAAGCTCCGTGATCTTCGCCGGCGTGTAGTCGAAGATGCCGCCGCCGGTCTTGATGCCCAACTTGCCCGCCGCGGCCCGTGCCGTCACATAGGGACTGACATCGCCGCGCGCGCAGAGTTCCTTGTTCAGATAGCTGCCGACCGACTGGTAGATGTCGAGGCCGGCCATGTCGAGCAGCGCCATCGGCCCCACCACCGACAGCTTGTAGCCGATGCCCCAGGAGACGCAGGCATCGAGCCCTTCGGGATCGATCACGCCCTGTTCCACCAGGTCCAGGCATTCGCGCATGACGGCATAGAGCACGCGGTTCTCGACGAAACCCGGCACGTCCTTCTTGACCAGGATCGGGATCAGCCCGAGGCCCTTCACGAAACCGGTCATCCAGGTCACGGTCGCGGGCGCCGTCTCCTGGCCCGCCACCACCTCGATGATCGGGATGATATGGGGCGGGTTCGACCAATGCATGCCGACCACGCGGCCCGGCGCCGAATTGCCGGCCTGGAGCTTGGTGATCGGGATGCCGGAGGTATCGGATGCGATCACGCAATCCTTGCCCACCAGCTTGTCGATCTCGCTCAGGACCTGGATCTTGAGCTCGAGCTTCTCAGGCACGTTCTCGATGACGAGCTCGGCGCCATTCAGGGCCGCCGCCAAATCCGCATGGATCGTGACCTCGCTGGCCGCGCGATCCGCCATGCCCAGGGTCGTCAGCACCCCGGTCGCCATCTTGATGCTCTGCGGCGCCTTGGCGCGCTGCTCGGGCGACAGGTCGAAGGCGGACACGGTCATGCCGGCGCGCGTCAGCACCGCCGCAATGCCCGGCCCCATGGTCCCCAGACCGATGAGCGCAACCCTGGTCATGATGTGATCGTCTGTCCCCTTCGGGCGCGGGTGCCAGCCTTGTCTGGCCGGTCGCCCCCGCCGTTCTTCCGTTGTCCTGTCAGCCCGCGACGGCCTTCTTGAAAGCCGGCCGCGCCGCATATTTTTCGCGCCAGGCCCGCAGCGCCGCCAGCGGCGGATGCTCGATCGGAAAATCGAGGCAGCGCGTGATGATGGTGCCGAGCGCGAAGTCGGCGAGCGTCATCTCCTTGCCCACCACCCAGGCCCGCCCCGCCATCGCGTTGTCGAAGATCTGGAGCTGGGCACCCAGCTCCTTGCTGTCGGCACCCCAACTGGCGCCGCGTTCGGCTGCCGGCTTCTTCGCGTCCTTGAAGATCGAGAGATAGGGCGCGTTGAGCGAGGCGAGCTGCCAGTCCATCCAGCGCTCGACCTCGCTGCGCGCAGCCGGGTCGCTCGGATAGAACTTGCCGCCATTCTTGTTGGCGAGGTAGCGCAGGATCGTGTTGGACTCCCATACGATGGTGCCGTTGTCGTCGAGCGTCGGCACCTTGCCGTTCGGATTGAGCTTCAGGTAATCGCCGCCGGTGTTGTTGAACTGGCGGCCGTAATCCTCGCGGGCATAGGGCAGGGCCATCTCTTCCAGCAGCCACACCACTTTCTGCACATTCCCCGACGTCCCGCGTCCTAAAACCTTCAGCATTGTCCTATCCCCGCCCTGTCTCGTTGTTCTCGTAAACCCGACCGCCGGCCAGCTCAGCGCACCGGCTTGTAGGCGATCGCATCCATTTCGATCTTACAGCTGACGACCGCGCGGGCCTCGACCGTCGTTCGCGCGATGCGGCCTTCCGCGAAAAATTCCTTGAAGACGCCGTTATAGCGGCCGAAATCCCGCGCGTCTTCCAGATAGACCGTGATCTTCACCACGTCCGAGAGATCGGCGCCGTCGAGCGCCAGAATCCGACGGATCGATTCGAGGGTCCAGCGCGTCTCCTCCTCGATATTGCCGACGCACATATTGCCCTGCTCGTCCTTGGCCACTTGCCCCGAGACGAAGATGTAGTCACCCGCCCGCACCCCCGGATGGAATGGCAAGTTGGGATTCTTCTTTCCGATCGGCTTGATGGCGTCGTTCATGATCTCAAAGCACCGAGGTTTCGACGATGTCGACGCCGCGCTGGCGGTCGATCAGGTAGAGCAGTCCGCGCTTGTCCATGGTCACGTCGTTCGACGAAGCCAGATCGAAGCCTTCCGGCGGATCAGGCTCGAAGAAGGCGATCTCCTTGGGCGCGAAGGGATCGGCGATGTCGAGGATGCGCAGGCCCTTGGCGAACCAGGCGAAGGGAATGATCGTCCCCTTGAAGCGCTCCGAGGGCTGGTGGCAGCCGCGCATCGGCGGCTGCGGCGCGCCGTCCGGATCGACGCCCTCGACCTGGAAGGTCGAGATCGGGATCGGCAGATGCTCGTTGGTGATGTCGTAGATCCAGGTGAAGGCGGGCGCCGCCGGCCAGAGCTTCGCCACATCCTCGTCGGCCACCACCATCACCTTGCGGCCCTTGAGCGGCTCGGGGATCGCGAGGCAGGTGTGCGTCGGATGGGGGAAGGTCGGCGAGGTGTTGACGCCCGCGATCGCCTTCGGTTTCGACATGTCCGCGATGTCGAGGATGTAGAAGCCATGATGCCAGTAGCTGACATAGAGCCGGTCGCCGACCCGCAACGGGTGATGACAGCGCGGCGGCGTCCAGTTGTCCCAGGGATATTCCTCGCCGCCCGCCTTCCACTGGCCCGGAATCCACCAGCGGCCGACCTCCTCCGGTTTCGCCGGATCCTCGAGGTCGAGGATCATCGCGATATTGCCGATGTAACCTTCCGCCGTCGGCGAGATATAGGCATAGCGACCGTCGAAGTCGTAGCGATGCACGCCCTTGCCATGGGTGCGCCATTTGGTGATGAGCTTCGGCTCCGCCGGCTTCGACACGTCATAGATGCCGAGACCGCCGCCGAACTCAGCCACGCCGTCGGTGCCCTGGCGCTCGTGATTGACGATCATGATGTCGTTGGCGACGCGCACCTTGTGCGAATGCCACCCGGCCGGCAGCTCGACCTTGGTCAAGATCTTGGGCCGCACCGGATCGGCGACATCGACGATGGTCGTGCCGGTCGGCTGGCGCATATGGCCGATATAGAGCGTGGTGCCCTCGACCCAGACCTGGCCGCCGCCAGGGCAGTCGATATGCGCCAGATGCTTGGTGTTTTTCGTGCGAGCCATGATGGGAGGACGGCCAACCGATTCTGCGATGAAGGAAAGCGAAGGATGACAGGCGCTGCCGGCCCGTTCAGACGAGGCGGAAGACCTCGCCGGTGGAGCGGCGCCCATGCTTCTGATAGAGGGCGAGCGCCTTGAGCGTGGGCTCGTCGGAAGCCACGAACAGGATCGCCGGATCCTTGGGCGAGCTGTTCACATGCTCGCACCATTCGCCGCCCGGCACCGCGAAGGTGTCGAACCGCTCCCAATTGAGCTGCTTGCCGCCAACGATGCTGTAGCCGCTGCCCTCGAAGGGCGCGCAGAGCAGGCTGGCATTCTGCTTCAAGGGCATCGTCTTCTCGCCGGGCCGCAGCATCTGGGCGAAGAAGGTGATGGTCTTGTAGACCGGGCCTCCGGTGGTGGGATCGACATATTCCACCATCAGCGCCTCGTAGGGATCGCCGTCCCAATTGCGGAACTTCTCCAGAAGCTCGCGCATCATGTCCCAGCGATAGACATACATCGGCGAGGCCGAGCCGGTGCCGCGGTTGTGCGACAGGAAGCGCGGCATCAGCCCGCCATGGCCATAGACGCGTTGCGAATAGTCGGCCGGGAAGCGCTCGGTCTGGACCTGCTTCTTGATCCGCTCGCCCTTCACCTCTTCATGATAGTCATGCTCGAAATAGGTGGCGTTCAGCATCTCGGTCAACGGCAGGTCGAGCACGCTCAGATTGATCGCCGGGTCGTCGCCCTTGTTGCCGTGATTGTGCCAGGTGTCGTGCGGCGTCAGCACCATGTCGCCGGGGCCGAACACGATGTTCTCGCCTTCGACGCCGGTGAAGTTCGAGGTGCCGGTCAGGCCGAAGCGGATCGCGTTGGGCGAATGGCGGTGCGGCGGCATGATCTCGTGGGGATCATTCAGCCGATAGGCCGTGTACATGGTGGTGACGCTGGCCCGGCGCGGCGCCAGCCCCGGATTGACCAGGATCAGCGAACGGCGCTCGGAGGATTCCATCGTGATGAGCTCGGCCGAGCGATGCAGCAGTGGCTCGATGGCGCTCTTGTACTTCCACAGATAAGGAACCGCCTTCTTCTTATCCATGACCTGGCGGTCCTGGTCCTCGATGCTGCCGGGTTGCATCGCCCAGAACGGCGCCATGCAGCGCTCGAACACGTCGGCATGGAGCTGATCCATGGCCGCCTTGTGGTTGTCGCCATCGACCCTGACCGTCATTCTTCGACTCCCGGCCTCGGGGCCGCATCGGCGCCGAGGCGATGTTTTTCCCGCGGGGGAACCGCAGAGCGGTCCCGCCTCGAACCAATTGCCGGGCAAGTGGTTCATATTGTTACGCAAACACTAGCGGCGGCCGTAACCAATCGTCAAGTTTGAATCTGGCCCCGGCGCCGTTTGCGATGGGGACAGTTTCAGCCGCGGAGAAATGCACGCGCAGCGCCCACCTGACCGCAATTTCATGGTGCGCGAGCTCCGCGGGCGGTGCCGTGCCGCGCCAGCCGCCGGTGCCGAGGGGAGCCGGTACCAATCGCGAAGGCGCATCGGCCGGGGAGAACCGCCTTGACGCGCGGAGCAAACCATTTTAGTCCATTGGTACCGCCTTCCCGAATGGGGCCAATCCGGATCCGAGAAGCCATGGAAGCCTATGAGCAGACCGCAGCCAAGCTGCGCCAACTGATTTCCGACGGGGGCATCGGCGAGGATGGGCGCATCCCGCCCGAGCGGGTGCTGGCGAGCGAGCTCGGCGTGGGCCGCCGTTCCTTGCGCCGGGCCCTCGACATCCTCGAGAGCGAAGGCCGCATCTCGCGCCAGCAGGGCCGCGGCACTTTCGTTCAGGCTTCGCCCTTTGCGTCCGCCACCGCGGGCAACGAGGTGCTCGACAACATCCTCGAGCACACCAATCCGCAGGAAGTGATCGAGCTGCGTCTCGCGACCGAACCGGTGATCGCGCGGCTGGCGGCGCTGCGCGCCTCGCAATGCGATATCAAGAAGCTGCAGCGGCTGGCGGCCGAGACCCGCGCCGCCGCGGGCGCCGAAAGCTATGAGCAGGCCGACCAGGCGTTTCATCGCGCCATCGTCGAAGCCTCGCGCAACGCGCTCTTCCTGGCCGTTTTCGATGCGGTCGGCGCCTCGCGGCGCGACGAGGCGTGGCGGCGCGTGGGCGAAAATGCCCATTGCTACAAGCGCCAGGCGGTCCATGCGGATTTCCACATGGAGATCGTGGCCGCGATCGCCGCGCGTGACGGCGAACGCGCCCAGACGGCGATGTACCGCCATTTGAGCGATATCCAGCAGCATATCCTGCGCCACGCCTTCTCGCTGCACGCGATCCCGGCAGCCGCGCCCGCCAACTAGGGCGCGGCTCCAGCCATTCGCGCCGTGTCGCCACGACGGACTCCGGACCATCGTCGGATCGGATGTGAGCAGGCACGCCGCGAAATGTGAACGGATCCGACGGGGCCGCCAGAACACCCGCCGCTCGTAGCCGCCTCGCGACTTTGATCGCCGGGTTTCCCTGGCGAGTTCGTCGAGGCCGCAGCAGCCCGCGATGAGGCCTTCTGTCGATTGCTGCACCGGCCCACCGCACAGCGCGGGCGGCAATCGGACGCCGGCGGCTTTCGCCGCAGCAAGCGTCCTCGCGTTGCAAGGCGCAACGCCGCGCTCCCCAAGGACTTTCGCCCCCCGCCCCGTTGCGTTACCCGGCCCATTAGGCTCAAATGAACAGGTTCAAGACCCGATCGGCTGAAATACGGGCAGCAGCGCAGCGCGCAAAGCGTCCCGAACCTTCTTTCTGCGGCAGAACCATCCGGAATTGGAATAGAAGGCGCCGAAGCGTCAAGGGATTGCCTGAATGGCACTTTGGGGAGGTAGCCATGCAGACCGTTTTTGACAGCAGGACTCTACCCGTTGCAAAGCGCCGGGAAGCCTGGCGGGACGCCATCTGCGAAATCTATCTGCGGGTGGATTGCGCGATCGAGCCGCAAACGGACTATGACGGCTTTGTTCGCGAGACGCGACTGGGTGGGATAACCCTTACCGACACACTCGGCTCGCCTCAGATCGTGCAACGTCAAAAGCGACATATCGCGCGCATCGAGAAGGATTGCTATTATGTGGGCTTGATGCAGCGCGGTATCGGGCAAATTCGGCAAGCTGGCTCATTGCTGACCCTGCATCCTGGCAGCGGCGCGCTGTACTACGCGAGCGAGCCATACGAAATACGATGCGACGACGCCATTCATTGCTTCTGGATCGAGATCCCGCGCCAGCTTTTTGCTGATCGCTTCGATTCGGGGCATTCGCCGCTCACCGCGCATCTCAATTCAAGCCGTGGTCTTGGTCGGATCGCCGTCGAATTTTGCGCCGCGTTGATCTCCGAAACGGCCAGTCTCGGTGCGCAAACACGAGAAAGGCTCGGCGAGCAGTTGATGGATATCCTCGCCCTCGCAATCAGCGCGGAGCCTGACCGGCAGCCCGCGGACGAATCGAATCTGAAGCGTGCCCGCTTGCGATCGGTGAAGAGTTACATCGAAGCCCATTTGACCGATCCCGACTTGTCCCTGAGGAAAATCGCGACTCGGAACGGCATTTCGCTGCGCTACCTCCACCAGCTTTTCCGTCCGACGGACATGTCCGTCACCGAGTGGCTGCGGCTGCGACGATTGCAGCACAGCTACGACCTGCTGGCTTCGCCTCGGCACGCGGCACGATCAATCACGGAAATCGCCTACTCGATGGGTTTCAGCAGCTCCTCCCATTTCAGCAATGTATTCCGCGCGGAATTCGGCGTGCGGCCGTCGGACGTACGACGGGTAACTGTCCTGCCGGGCTTTTCGAAGAAAACGTCGCTCATCGCGGATGGCACGGCATAGCCGCAGACCGACGAGAAGTCGCGCGGGCGCCGCTACATAGGGTCCGCGCTACGCCCTGCTGCTCCTGTCCGGCGGGAAGCGCCCAGTTTGAGAAATCGGAAGTCGCCGGACATCCGGTTTCCTGGTTCGCACGAGTCCAGCCGAATTTCTTCCCGGTCTGTAGCCAGTCGGCGCCACGCTTCGTTCGCAGTTGCGGAACTCGAGTGACCCGCCGCGAGAGGCCAGGTCTCCGCGCGCCCAAGACGCGGGGTCGGGAGCTGAGCCAGCCGACAGGTCCGCGCTCCGATTGAGTCCATCGTCGCCAACTGCGCTACGGAGCAAATGGTATGCGCTGTGGTGCAAGCTGTCATACGGTTGACCTGATACGATTCAGAAAGAAAGCGGAAGGACTTAGCCGGCTGATGGGTGCTCGCGACGAAGAATCGCGACACGGGGGCTCCATGCTCGGATGGACAGGGCGCATAGCTTTGAATCAAGAGAAGATCGTGTTCTTGATCGCGATCCTTCTGTTTGGCGCCTTTTCGCTGTTTCTCAACGGATTTACCAGTGCCGGCAATCTCCTGACGCTGGTACGCGGTGTCTCCACGTTGGGCATCCTAGGCGTCGGGATGGCGATTCTCATCATCGGTCGCGGTATCGACCTTGCGATCGTCGCGATCTACGCGATGTCGGCCGGGTGGACGCTCCATCTTGCCAATGGAGGCATCCCGATCGCGCTCGCCATGCTCATCGGATACCTGTTCGCGTTATCGGCCGGCGTGCTCAACGGCGTACTCATCGCCTATATCGAAGTCCCTGCTCTCTTCGCCACCTTGGGCATGGCTTCGTTCGTCTATGGCTTTGCCCGCTACGCCCTCGTGCCGCTTTATGTGGTCTATATGCCCGACACGGCCTCCGGAATTGCATGGATCGGCAGCGGTTTCGTGTTCGGCGTGCCGGTTCCGATTCTTTTTTTCGCCCTCGTCTCCCTGCTTGGGTTTGCGTTCCTGCGCTTTACCAAACCGGGGCGGTTCATCTACGCGATGGGCGACAATTTTTCCGCTGCGCGCATGTCGGGTGCGCCGGTGCGTCCCATGATCGTGCTGCAATACGCGATTTCGGCGACGATTGCCTATCTGGCCGGCATGATCACGGCGACCGCCGTTGCCAGCATGAACACCAACATCGCGAATTCCTCGATGATCTACGACGTCATCCTGGTCGTCGTTCTCGGCGGCATCGGCCTTTCGGGAGGGCGCGGCGGTGTGCGCAACGTTGTCGTCGGCACTCTACTCATCGGCATCCTGCTGAACGGGATGACCATCATGGATATCCAATACACGCTGCAGGACGTGATCAGGAGTCTGGTCCTGCTGATCGCGATCGTGATCGACAGCATAGTCAATCCACGCGACGAACAGACTGCACAACAAGGCGACATATAAAAATGCGCCGGCTCACCAGGGAGGACGAAGCATGAAAATCGGAAATACCTTTGCCGCGGTTGCGGCCATCGTGTCGGCACTGGGAATTGCGAGTCTATCTATCGCCGCCGGCATCGACGACCCGAGACGTGTCGACTACTTCAAGACCTTCGAAGGCAAGACGATTGCCTTCGTGCCGGTCACGATGGGCATCGACCTGACCGACGGGTGGGCGTCGGTCTTGCAGGCCCAGGCCGACGATCTCGGGATGAAATTCGTGATCCGCGACCCTCATTTCAGTGCCGACGCGGGGGCCCAGGCCATCACCGCCCTGATTTCGGAAAAACCGGACGTCCTCATCGTCCACAACCCGGATATCCAGTCTTACGCGAAACTGCTCAAGCGCGCCGAAGAGGCCGGCATCCACGTAATCCAGGTCAACATGCGATCGAACTACAATTCGGATGCCTATGTCGGAGCGGATTGGATCGGCATCGGCGAAGCGGAAACGCAGGCGATGGTCGACAGGTGCGGCGCCGGAACGAGCCAGAAGATCGCCATCCTGCAAGGTCAGCCGACCTCCGGATCCGATAGCGGAATGATGAAGGGTGCCGAGAACATTCTGGCCAAACATCCGGAGATCACGGTCGTCTCCAACCAGGGTGCGGATTGGGACGCGACCAAGGCGCGCACGATCACAGCGACGGTCATTCAGCAGAACCCGGATCTGTGCGGCGTCGTCGGATTCTGGGACGTGATGGATCTCGGGGCGGCCGCGGCGATCAAGGAATCCGGAAAAAAGATCGCGCTGGTCACCTCCGGCGGCGGCGAGCAAATGGCCTGCGACAACGTGGAAAAGGGCGTGTTCGACGAGGAAATCGCTTATCCGGTCTTGGACCAGGGGCACGCCTTGGCCGTCATGGTCCAAACGGTTCTGCAGTCCGGACAGCCGGCCGGAAAGAATAAATTCGTCATCTACACGCCCTCGGTCAGGATCGCGAAGGAAACCCTCCATCCCGGTCTTTGCTGGAGCGCCCAAGCCATCAAGAAGAATTGACGACCCCGCAGACATCTTCCCTGAGGCGCTGAGCCGCGGAGTCGGCTCAGCGCCTTTTTTTTCCACGGGAAAGCGTCGAGATGATCGCCGAGTTGATCACCAGGCTGCGCTATCGATACTTCCCCGATCATATGGTCGGCGAGGTGCTCGGCAAGAAGTGGATGGACAACACGATTCCTGTCCTCCTTCTCGTCGCGCTCCTGTCCTATTTCGTGGGGACGATTCCCAATTTCGTCTCGCTCGGAAACCTCTCCGACACATCGCGCCAGATTGGCGAATTCGGACTGATCGTCGTCGGCATGACGATCGTCATGCTGGGCGGCGGCATCGATCTCAGCGTCGGTTCGACATTCGCCCTCGCGAACATCACGGCCCTGGCATTGTTCAACCTCGCCGGGTGGCCCACTCCAGCGGTCATCGCCGGGGCCATGGGTGTCGGAGCCCTCGTCGGCCTGATCAACGGCCTGCTGATCGGCTATCTCCGGCTGCGAGCGTTCTTGACCACGCTCGTCATGTTGACGCTTACGCGCGCGGTGGTCACCCTTCTTCTTCAGACGTATCAGGTGCAGATCGCCTCGAGCTTCGTCGAATCCGACCTCTGGGATTTCATAGGCACGGGATCTATCCTTGGCCTGCCTTTCAGCGTCGTGGTGCTGATCGTCGTGGCGGCATCGGCACACATCGTCATGAGCCGGCTCCGCGTCGGCTGGCGCATCATGGCGGTCGGTGGATCGCGCCGCTCGGCCTATAACGCGGGCATCCCCGTACGCTTCACGGTGTGTCTGACCTACGTCGTATCCGGGTTGCTCACCGGTTGTGCGGGGGCGCTTTATGCGGCGCGGCTCTCCGGCGCCGGTCCCGACACCGGGCTCGGCCTCGAGCTCGCTGCCGTGACCGCGGCGCTCCTCGGAGGCAACAGCATCGGCGGCGGGCACGGCTCCATCAGCAAGGCACTGATGGGGGCGATCATCGTATCGCTCCTGACCAACGGGCTGGTCAGGCTCGGGCTCGGAAACGGCTCGTCGCAAATGGCGGTCGGCATCGTGTTGCTGTTCGCGATCAGCATCAACGTACGTTGGAGCAAATGGCGACACAAAATTCAGTCGAAGGTTTATGTGTCCCCGGCCTATTTGGCTCTGCCCCCCGATCCGCCGATCGATCCGGGCTCGCCTTCGCCTTACGCCATGAACGATCGGCTTCGTGACGTCGAGGTCATTGGCCTCGGCGAAGTCGACGGGCCCGAAGACGTCATTCTCGATGCGGACGGCAACATTTATTGCAGCGTGCGCCAGGGCGATATCGTTCGCTTCCTGGCTCCCGACTACAAGCGATGCGAGGTCTATGCGCATGTGGGTGGCCGGCCGCTCGGCATGGCCATCGACAAGGACGAAGGTCTCGTCGTGTGCGTCGCCGGCATGGGACTCTATCGCGTCGACAAGCAGCGCAATATCCATAAACTGACCGCCGAAACGAACCGCTCGCGTTTGTCGGTCATCGACGATTCCCGCATGCGGCTTGCCGACGATCTCGATATCGCCCCTGACGGAAAGATCTACTTCAGCGAGGCCACGATCCGCTACGGGATCGAGGAATGGGTTGTCGATGCCCTGGAAGGGCGTGGCAACGGACGAATCATCCGTTATGACCCCGCGACGGACACCACGCGAACCATCAAGCGCGGCCTTCTCTTCGCGAACGGTATGTGCATAACGCACGACAACAAGTCGGTCCTGTTCGCCGAAACATGGGGCTGCAGGATCAGCCGATATTGGCTCGAGGGGCCGAAACAGGGTACGACCGAGGTCGTGCTCGATGGTCTTCCGGGATATCCCGATAACATCAATCGGGGATCCCGAGGAACCTATTGGGTGGCGCTCGCAGGCACGCGAACGCCATCCTACGATCTGGCGATGACGATGCCGGCCTTCAGACGGCGCATGGCAAGGCGCGTCGCCAGCGACCAATGGCTGTTTCCCAACGTCAATGTCGGCTGCATGGTGCGTTTCGACGCAGCCGGGCGCGTTCTCGAATCGCTTTGGGACTCGGCCGGCGAAAACCATCCGACGATCACCTCGATGCGGGAGCATCGCGGTTATCTTTATATCGGCGGCGTCACCAACAACAGGGTCGGGCGGATCAAGCTCCCGGATGCCGATCCGGAATGGACCGGCCCGGCATCCTATTGGGCAAATCGCCCATGAATCCGCTCCGGAAGTCCATGGACAGATGGCTCGGGCGTAGCGAAGCGTCCATCACGACGCCGCCGATGGACGGCGCCTTCCGCCCCAACGATCTTCTCGATTCGGCATCGACGGTTGTGGAAATGCCGGCGCCGGACTGTTTGGCCGCCACGTCGCGCGGCATTGTCGTCTCCTCAGGGCATTCACTGTTCAGTGTCGACGCGCCCGGAGGAAGCCCGGCCGCTTCCTTCGATGCCGAGATCAGCGCGTTGGCCGGTTTGCCGGATGGCGGCGCGGCCGTCGGCCTGAGCGACGGCAGGATCACCTTCGTCGGGGGCCAGCATGACGGAAAGACGATCGAGATCGGTCCCGAGGCAAGGTGCATCACCGCGCTCGCGCCCGCGCCCGACGGATCTCTGTTTGTCGCCAATGGATCGGCGTCGAACGGGCCGGCCGCGTGGAAACGCGACCTGATGGAGAAGAATGCCACCGGGTCTGTGTGGCGGATCGAACCCGCCGGCCGCGATCACCAGCAACTTGGGGGAAACCTGGCTTACCCCTACGGCCTCCTTGTGGAACCCGGCTCGGTCGTCGTCTCGGAAAGCTGGCGCAGCTCGCTGACGCGAATTGCGCCCGGCGCAACCGGCGGAAACGAGCGGGTACTGCAACACCTTCCTGCCTATCCCAGCCGCCTGGCGCGAGGCGTCGACGGTGGGATTTGGCTCGCCCTGTTTGCGCCACGAAGCCAACTCGTCGAATTCGTGCTGAGCGAGGACCGCTATCGTCGGCGCATGATCAGCGAGATCAACGCCGATCATTGGGTTGCACCCTGCCTTCGCGGCGGCCGGTCGCCCAAGGAGCCGACGCAACAGGGTGGCATGAAGCAGCTCGGGATGTTGAAGCCCTGGTCGCCCAGCCAGTCCTATGGGCTGGTAGCGCTTCTCGATCACGCCTACCGTCCGATCGCCAGCCTTCACAGTCGGGCGAATGGAAGGCGGCACGGCGTCACCAGCTGCCTGGCCGTCGGCGGGCGGATTTTGTTTTCGGCCAAGGGTGACGGGGTCGTCGCCTCCTGTGCTTATGAGGGCATGGCATCATGAGCGCTCCGCCGCTCCTGGAGATGAAAGGCATCGCCAAGGATTACCGCGGCGTTGCGGCGCTGAAAAACATCGACTTCGATTTGCGGCGCGGCGAAGTGCACGCTCTTTTGGGCGAGAACGGGGCCGGCAAGTCGACGCTGGTCAAAATCCTGTCAGGCGCGGTCACTCCAACCAGAGGCGAAATCCGCATCAACGGGGAGCATATCCATATCGCCGGCCCGACGGATGCAAGGCGATACGGGATCGCGATGGTCTATCAGGAGACCAGCCTCGTCCCCTCGCTGACAGTCGCCCAGAATCTCTATCTGGGTGACGAGAAATTCTATAACCGCCTGCGGGGAACCTATATCGAGGCGCAGCAGCTTCTTCAGTCGCTGAACTTTCCCGTGGATCCGGCTGCGATCCTTCAGTCACTCGGCACGGCCAAGCGGCAGATGGTCGAAATCGCGCGGGCCGTTCGCCTCAAGGCGAAGATCATCATATTCGACGAGCCGACCGCGACCCTGACGCCTGAGGAGAAGCATCATCTCTTCGCCCTGATCGACCGCCTGCGCAAGGAACAGGTTTCGGTCATCTTCATCAGCCACGCGCTGGAGGAAGCACTCGAAATCTCCGATCGGATTACCATCCTCAGGGATGGCGCCCATATCATCACCGCCGACGCCAACACGCTTTCCCGCGAGACGATCATCCGTCACATGGTCGGCCGGTCGCTGACCGATGAGCTTTATGGTCAGGTGACCGATGCCCGCGCGGTGCGCCGCCCCGGAGAAAGGATACTGAGCGTACAAAATCTCTCCATGCAGAACGTCGTGCGAAACAGCTCCTTCTCGATCTTCGCGGGGCAAGTCACGGGCATTTTCGGCCTCGTGGGCTCGGGCCGCACGGAAACGGCCAGGATCATCGCCGGCGTTGCCAAGCGGGATCTCTTCCATGGCGGCGAAGTCCATTTCGGCGGACATTCCGTGCGGTACCGGACGCCCCGTCAGGCGGTCAGCGACGGAGTCGTCTATGTCACCGAGGATCGCAAGGGTGACGGATACTTCGAGACGATGTCGGTCGCGGAAAACATTTATATCGGGCGGATTTCGAGCCGCGAGTCGCATGGAATCGCGGTGAGCATGAGCGAGATGCGCGCGCTCGCCGGCGGCTGGACGGAAAAGCTCAACATCAGGACATTGAATAGCGATGCGCGGGTCGTCGAACTTTCCGGCGGCAATCAACAGAAGGTGGTCATCGCCAAGGGGCTGGTCCAGAAGCCCAAGCTGGTCATTTTCGACGAGCCGACGCGTGGCGTGGATGTCGGCGCCATCGCCGAAATACACCAACTGATCGGCGCGCTTGCCGATGAGGGGCTCGCCGTGATCGTCATATCGTCCTACCTGCCGGAAATCCTGAGGTTGTCCGACCGTATTCTTGTTTCGAGACTGGGCCGAATCGTCGAGGAGCTTTCGCCGGCGGAGGCGACGTCGGAGGCGGTGATGTATGCGGCAGTTTATTGAATTTCGCGCCGATCGTGGGCGCCCTCGTCGCGAGCGATCGGAAGCCGTCCGAAACGAATTGGTTTAACGGAAGTACGGCCGCCGGGTCGTCATGATCCCGGCGACCGATGGCGCTGCCGACGAGGCCGGCCGGAGGCACGGCAATCGGCATGGCCGCGCTTCAGAGCTTGCCCAGCATCTCGGCATAGCGGCGCGCGGTCTCCAGGCCGAAGCGCGTGGGCGCTCCCGAAGGCCCGCGCGGCGCCGTCTCCGCGATGCTCAACCGGTGACCCAGCACCTGCTTGCCATAGATCAGGAAGGTCCCCATCGATTCCATCAGGAAGACCAGCAGCGGCAGCACGCTCTGGTAAAGCCGGTCCGCCTCCGCCATCGAGTCCGACTTGCCGCTCGCCATCAGATCGAAGATCCGCGTCGTGATGTCGAAGGTCTCGGCGCCCGGTATGAAGCCCACGGCGCCGGCCCGCATCGAATCGATCATCTCGACGCCGGCCCGGCCGTTGAACACGTCCATGGCACCATCGACCTCCTGCATCAGCTCGGCGATCGAGAGCGCCGTCGCCTCGAGCTTGACGATCGAGAGATTGGGGTGGGCCTTGTTCAGCGCCTTGATGCCGCCATGGCTCAAACCGATGCCGAGATATTCCGGCGCGTTCTGGATTCCGAGCGGCAGCGAAGATTTCTCCGCCACGGCCCCGAAAAAGCGGATGAGCTCGATCTCGGGCACGCCCTTGACCGGCGGCGGCTGCAGGATCACCCACTTCGCGCCGAGGCCGGCGGCGGCCTTGACGAAATCGCTCTGGCCCGCCGCCGTGACCTCCGCCACCGTGACCGCCAGCGGCACGCGACCGCCAATGTCCTCGGCCACCCATTCCATGACCGTGTGGCGTTCGACCAGCGACAGCTTGTTGACCTCGGTCGCGAGCCCCAGCACCGCGACGCCGTGGACCTTGTGCGCCAGCAGGGACGCGACCTGCTTGCGCATCGCGCTTCGGGACAGGTTGCCGTTCGCATCGAACAGCGCATAGACCATCGGGTAATTGCCGAAGAAGCCGGATCTGGTTTTCATGGGGACGCTTTCGAATCTCGCGTGGCGGGCGGAAAGTGGGCTTGTGTAACGTTAAACTAACGCTTCGCCGCGGGCCTGTCCATCGCTCCGGGGCACCCGTTCAGAAGGGCCGAACGGATCCGCGCCATCAGGTCGACCCGCCGCGCTGCAGCGTCACCGGATAGACGATGTCGGTCTGCGCGAAGCTGCCCTCGGCCAGGCGCTTGAGGATTTCGGACCCGCCGCGCGCGCCTATCTCGTAAGCCGGCGAACGAACGGTCGTCAGCACCGGGTCGGTATATTGCCAGAACTCGAAGGCGTTGAAGCCGGTGAGAATCACCTGGTCCGGAATCCTGATCCCGCGCGCCGCCAGCAGCTTCATGGCGCTGATGCCCATCTGGTCGTTGCCCGCCAGGATGGCATCGGGCAGCCCATGCGCCTCGAGATCCTGGGCCAGCGCCGCCTGGGTGCTGCGGAACTCGCCGTCGCCGCAGGTGACGATACGGAGTTCGGCACCGCTCTTCTGCCGCCGGATCGCCTCGCGAATGCCCTTGATGCGCTCGCCAATCGCCGGCCAGTACAGCGCCGGCACCAGCATGGCGAGGCGCCTGGCGCCGCCGTCGAGCGCCACCTGCCCCAGCATGCGCCCGCCTGCCCGGTCGTCCTGCCGGATGCTGCAGAGATCGACCGCCGGAAACTTCAGCGTCTCCTGGAACAGCACGATCGGCTGTCCCAGCCCCAGCAGCATCTCCACCACGCCGCGCCGGGTCGCATCGCTGCCGGAGAGCATCACGCAGATCGCGTCGGTGCGGATGTCGCGGACCATCGGGGAGCTCTTGAAAGCCGCGGCCGAATGCCCTTGCAGCAGCAGCGCATAGCCATTGGCGTTGAGATGATTGCCAAGGCCCGACACCACATGGGTGATGAAAGGGTCGGCCAGGTAGTTCGGCATGTCGTCCACGATCACCATGCCGATCGAAAGCCGCTTCGCCAGCCGCAGGCTGCGCGCCATCGTATGGGGCCGATAACCCAGCTTCTCGATCTGGGCCTCGATGCGCAGACGGGTCTCGGGCCGCATCGAACCGAGGCGGCCATTCATCAGATTGGACACGGTCATGGGCGAGACGCCGGAAGCCTCCGCCACGTCGCGCAAGGTGGCGCGGCCTCCCGCCGGCTTGCCGGCCGCTTTTGCCGCCGGGGCGCGCGGCGGACCCGCTTTCGCCACGCCCGCGTCACCAGCCGGGGATCTGGACGGGCCACGTTTCACGCCAGGCGATTTCGGGGATTTGCGTGCTGTCATCTGGGGCGGCCGAAGCCGGGGTTGGAGAATCCTTTCGGAGTCGATATCCGATCATAGCGAGTCACGCGGACCCGCGCTGCGGGGGCCGGGCGTCTCGGCGTCGGCCGCGGGACGAGAGCCTCTAGCCCTTGGCGGCCTCGAGCGGGGTCCGGTCCAGCACGGCGCGCAGGAACAGCTGCAGCCGGTCGCTTTGGGGCCGGGCGAACAGCGCGTCCGGCGGCCCTTCCTCGACGATCCGGCCGCCATCCATGAAGATGACCCGGTCGGCGACCTCGCGGGCGAAACCCATCTCGTGGGTCACGATCAGCATGGTCATACCCTGCTTCGCCAGCGCCCGGATCACCTGCAGCACCTCGCCCACCAGCTCGGGGTCGAGCGCCGAGGTGATCTCGTCCAGCAGCAGCAGTTTCGGCTCCATGGCCAGCGAGCGCGCGATCGCCACGCGCTGCTTCTGCCCGCCCGAGAGCTGCGAGGGAAACGCCTGGCTCTTGTCGGCGAGACCCACGCGCGCCAGGAGATCTCGGCCCCGGGCCTCCGCCTCGGCCCGGGACAGCTTCAACACCTGCACCGGGGCCTCGATCACGTTCGCCAGCACGGACATATGGGTGAAGAGATTGAAATGCTGGAACACCATGCCCATCCGCGCCCGCATGGCCCGCAGCTTGGGGCCCGGCACGACCGGCTCGCCCTGGAAGAGGACGCGACCGCCCGACGGCTCCTCGAGCCGGTTCACACAGCGCAACAGGGTCGATTTGCCCGACCCCGAAGGACCGATGATGGCGACCGTCTCGCCTTCCCTCACCGCGAGATCGACGCCGTCGAGCACCGTATGGGTGCCGAAGCGCTTGACCAGACCCTCGAGGACCAGGACGTCGCTCATCGCGGCGGCCGCCGGAGCTCGAGCCGGCGTGCCAGCCGGGATAGCGGGATGCAGATGGCGAGATAGATCATGCCGGCCACCAGATAGATATCCATGCTGCGGAAGGTCTGGCTCGCCACGTCATAGGACCGGTACATGATCTCCGGTACCGAGATGGTGAGCGCCAACGAGGTGTCCTTGATCAGCGAGATCAGATAGTTCGTGAAGGGCGGCAGCATCATGACCGAGGCCTGCGGCAGGATGATCCGGCGCATGACCTGCAGCGGCGACATGCCGAGGCTGGTCGCGGCTTCCACCTGGCCGCGGTCGACCGCTTCGATGCCGGCGCGGATGATCTCGGTGACATAGGCCCCGCCGAGGATCGAGAGGGTGATCACCGCGGCGCTGAAAGGATCGAGCCTCACGCCATAGGAGGCGAGCCCGAAATAAATCAGAAAGATCTGCAGCAGCGCCGGCGTGCCGCGGACGACCTCGACATAGATATTGCCGAGCCAGCGCAGCGGACGCTGCCTCGCCCCCTTGGCGAGGGCGCCCAGCAGGCCCAGCACCAGGCTGCCCAGCAGCGACAGCGCCGTCAGCTCGGCCGTGATGATGATGCCCTTCGCGACATAGGGCAGGTAGGTCAGGGCGAAGGTGAAGAAGTCGGTCATCGCAAGGGCGGTCAACCGGGCAGCGTCAAAAAAGGGGTGCGGCGGCTTGTGACCGCCACACCCCCGTCACGAGCGGTCTCGTTGCTGAAGCGAGATTACATCTTTCCAGTCAGATAGGCCGGGCTCGTGAGGCCGTATTTCGCCATGATGGTCTTGCCTTCGCCGGCATCGACCAGCCGCTTGATCTCGGCATCGAAGGCCTTGATCAACGACCCGGTGCCGTCCTTAGCGAAGACATAGAAAGTACCGGGCAGCATGTCGCTGCCGAGATACTCCGGCGGCATATATTCGACCACCTTGAGGTCGTAGCTTGGATTCTGGATCACGGCGTAATCGAAGGTGAAGCCCCACCAGATCGCCGCATCGACGCGGCCGGCCTTCAGATCCATCAGCATCGGATCGGCCGACTCATATTTGCGAATCTCGCCGGCGCCGAACTTTTCCTGGAGCTTGGTCGCTTCCTGTTCCTGCGCCGAGCCGCGCACGGTGCCCAGCACCTTGCCCTTCATGTCGGCGAAGGACTTGATCGAGCCGTCATCCTTGCGCGCGATCAGCACATCGACGCCGTACCAGATCGGCAGTTCGTTATAGGCCATCACCTTCTTGCGCTCTTCGGTGCGATAGAGCCCGACGATGGTGTCGACGCGGCCCGACTGCAGGGCCGGCGCCAGGGCCGAATGGGTCAGGATGACCGGATCGACCTCGACTCCGAACGACTTGCCGATCGCCTTGGTGAAGTCCGCATCGATGCCCATCCATTCGCCCGAACCGATATCGATCCAGCTCTCCGGCGGAATGCTGAAGGCACCGACACGCATATAGCCGCGCTTCTTGATCTCGGCGAGCAGATCGGCCGACAGGGCCGGCCTGCTGGTCGCGGCAACGGCCGCGGCGGCTGTCACGCCCGCCATGAAACCGCGCCGTGAGAGCGATCCGTTCAGTTTCAATCCGTTGAGTTTCGACCCCTTGAGCTTCGACATCGGCACGCCCCTCCTCTCGATGATGGTTCTTCTCGATCCCGCGGGCCCGGCACTCCAACCACCCTCGCCAAGGCTGCCCAGGTCGATTTAGTGTAACGTTAAACTTGAAAAACCAGCGAGTCAATCGGCCTAACCCCATAGGTCGGGAACGCAGGTTTGTAAGGACGAAAGGAGAAAGCCGGGAGGCCTAGGCGACCGTAATCCAGCACCGCTCGGCCGATGACCGCAACACCGCGTCCAGCACCTGGCCGATGCGCGCGGCCTCCGCGAGATCGGGCATCGCCGGCTCGCCCAGGCTTACGAGTTGCATCAGCTCGAAGGCTTCGATCACCTTATGGTCGTTGAAGCCCAGCCCGTGTCCCGGCGCCGGCAGGAAGTTGCCATAGGGCGGATGGGTCGGCCCCGCATAGATCGTGCGGAAGCCTTGGCGATCCACAGGATCGCGATCGGAGAAGAGCTTGATCTCGTTCATCCGCTCCCCGTCGAACTGGATCGCTCCGTGGGTCCCGGTGATCTCGTAGGTGATATCCATCCGGCTCCCGGTCGCGATGCGGCTGCTCTCGATATGGCCGGTGGCGCCATTGGCGAACTCGATCAGGAACTGCGCCTCGTCGTCATTGCCGACCTGGCGCATCTCTCTCGAGCCCGCGGCAACGGGCCGTTCCTTGATGACGGTGCGGGCCTGGCCGCAGACGGCACGAATTTCGCCGGCCAGATGCCTCGCAATCGAAACGATATGGCTGCCGAGATCGCCGAGCGCGCCCGCCTCGCCCGCGATCTTCGGGTCGCAGCGCCAGACGAAGGGGACAGCCGGATCGGCCATGTAGTCCTCGTTATGCGCGCCGCGGAAATGCACGATCTCGCCGATGGCGCCTTCCTGGATCAGCTTGCGCGCGAAGCCGATCAGCGGGTTGCGCAGATAGCTGTAACCGACGAGCGACTTGACCCCGGCACGCGCGGCCGCGGCGGCGATCTCGCTCACCTCGGAACCGCTCAAGCCGACCGGCTTCTCGCAATAGACATGCTTGCCCGCCGCGATCGCCGCCAGCGCCACCTCGCGATGCATGACGCTGGGGAAGCAGATATCGACGATATCGACGGCCGAATCCTCGATCAGCCGGCGCCAGTCGCCGCTGTGACGTGCGAATCCGAAGCGCGAGCGGGCGGAAGCCGCCAACGCCTCGTCGAGATCGGCGATCATCTCGAGACGCGGGAGCGCTGCGGCCTCGGGGAAGACCGAGGGCATGGTGCGATAGCCATAGACGTGGGCGCGCGCGATATAGCCGCTCCCCACCATGCCGATCCGGAGCTCGCGGGCCATGATGCCGGATCCCTTCAGGCGGCCTTGAGGCCGGATGCCGCGCAGAGATCGCGCAGATGACGGTTGCCCTGCTCTGCATAGGTGAAGGGATGGGCCACACGCGGATCCTGCTCGGCCTCCTGCACCAGCCAGCCGTCATAGCTGGCGCCGGCGAGGATCTTGAACAGCGCCTTGAAATCGACGATGCCGTCGCCGGGCGCCGTGAAGATTCCAGTCAGGACGGCCTCCGAGAAGCTGACGTCGCGGCTGGTTGCGGCCTTGAGCGCATAGCGGCGGATGTCCTTGCAATGGACATGCACGATCCGCTTCGCATGCCGGCGCGCCACCTTGATCGGATCGCCCCCCGAATAGGTCATGTGACCGGTGTCGAGCAGCAGGCCCACGGTAGGCCCGCTGTTCTCCAGCAGCCGATCCACCTCCTCGGCCGTTTCGATCACGGTGCCCATATGATGATGCACCGCCATCCGCACACCCGCCTCGGCCAGATGATCCGCCACCTGCGTGAAGCGCTGGCCGAGCTCGCGCCACTGCGCCGCGGACGTCAGGCGCGGCCGGCTCGAGGCCGGCGCGCCCACATGATTGATGATCTCGCCGGTAGTCTCGGCGAACACCATGACCGGCGCGCCCAGCGTCTTGAGCAGCTTCAGGTGATCGCGCATGGCCGCGATCTCGGTCTTGGCGTCGCGCTTCAGCAGTTCCGCGCTGTACCAGCCCGAGACCAGCT
>NZ_JBOHKS010000135.1:0-4859 GCF_050729195.1 Hypericibacter sp. | reverse complement strand
GTACCAGCCCGAGACCAGCTTCAAACCGTGACGATCGAGATGGGGACGCAGCTTGCCGGGCAGCCGCGGGAACTTGCGCCCGAGCTCGACCCCGGAAAATCCCGCCCCGCGCGCCTCGGCGAGGCAGGTATCGAGCGAGATGAAATCGCCCAGCCAGCGCATGCAGTCATTGGTCCAACCGATCGGGTTGATCCCCAGCTTCACGCTCATACCAAGATTCCTTGTTGCAACATTCGGGGTTTGTCGGGATTTCGATGATGAAGGGGCAGAAGCGGCGGCTCACGCGCCGTCGCGCCGGCGGATCGCGTCCTCGTAGCTCCTGCGCGCGGCTTCGACTTGCGGCCGCGCCGATACTTCCGCAACCGGCACTTCCCACCAGGCGCCACCCTCGCCCGTCGAGATCGCCGGATCGGTCTCGATCACGGTGAGCGTGGTGCGCGGCGTGTCGCGCGCCGCATCCAGCGCAGCCTCGAGTTCGGCGATCGACCCCACCTTGCGCGCCTGGGCGCCGAGACTGGCGCCATGGGCCGTGAAATCGATCGCGACTTCCGCGCTGCGGCGCGTATCGGCCAGGAGATTATTGAAGGGTACGCCGCCGACCGATTGCTGCAGCCGGTTGATGCAGCCGAAACCGCGATTGTCGAGCAGAACGATGTCGAGCTTGAGACCCATCGCGACGGCGGTTGCAATCTCGGAGTTCATCATCAGATAGCTGCCATCACCCACCAGCACGAAGACCCGCCGATCGGGCTGCGCCAGTTTCACGCCCAATCCGCCCGCGATCTCATAACCCATGCAGGAGAAACCGTATTCGAGGTGGTAGCCCTTGGGATCGCTGGTGCGCCACAGCTTGTGCATCTCGCCCGGCAGACCGCCGGCGGCGCAAACCACCACGTCGCGGGGGCTCGCCTTGCGATTGACCGCGCCCAGCACCTGCGCATCGGAGGGAAGCGCATTGCCGGCAGGTGGGCTCGTGATCTTTGTCACGGTTTCCTGCCAGCGGCCGGCTTCGCTCCGGGCGCGCTCGATCCAGGCCGATGGTGCATGCCAATCGCCGAGTGCCGCATGAACCGCTTCCAATCCTGCCCGGGCATCCGCCACCAGTGGCATTGCATCCTGCTTGGCGGCATCGAAGGGCTGGATGTTGAGCTGAATGAGCTTCGCGCCACGCGCGAACAGCGCGCGCGAGCCGGTCGTGAAATCCTGCAGCCGCGTGCCGATCGCCAGCACCAGATCGGACTCGCGCGCCAGCGCGTTCGCGGCCGAGGACCCGGTCACGCCGATGGCCCCGAGATTGGCCGGGTGGTTCCAGGCCAGAGCGCCCTTTCCCGCCTGGGTCTCGCCAACCGGAACGCCGTGGCGCTCCGCGAAAGCGCGCAACTCCGCGGTCGCTTCCGCGTAATGGACTCCGCCGCCGGCAATGATGAGCGGGGTGCGCGAGCGTTTCAGCGCGCCTGCCGCCTGCTCGAGCTCGTCGGCGGAGGGCGCGGGCCTGCGCGGCCGGTGCAGACGCCGGCGGAAGAAGGATTCCGGAAAGTCGCCGGCCTCGGCCTGCACATCCTGTGGCAGCGAGAGCACCACCGGTCCGCAGGCGGCCGGATCGGTCAGAACGCGCAAGGCCTGTGGCAGGCTCTGCAGAAGCTGCTCGGGCCGGGTGATGCGGTCCCAGAAGCGCGCCACCGGCTTGAAGCAGTCATTGGCGCTGACCGTCGCATCGGCAAAATCCTCGATCTGCTGCAGCACCGGATCGGGTCGTCGGCTCGCGAACACGTCGCCCGGCAAGAGCAGCACCGGCAATCGGTTGACATGGGCGAGCGCCGCGGCCGTCACCATGTTGGTGGCGCCCGGCCCGATCGAGCTGGTGCAGGCCATCATGCGCCGGCGGTTGTTGGCCTTGGCGAAGGCGATCGCCGCATGGGCCATCGCCTGCTCGTTATGGGCGCGATAGGTCGGCAGCGCGTTGCCGGCGGCGGCCAGCGCCTCGCCCAATCCGGCAACATTGCCGTGGCCGAAGATTGCGAAGACGCCGGCGAAAAGCGGCTGCGGCTTGCCGTCGATCTCGGTCCATTGCTGCGCCAGGTAACCCACCAGGGCCTGGGCCATGGTCAGTCGGAGCGTCGTCATCCGGCGATCCTTTCCTGCTCGGCAGCGGCGGCGCGAGCGCGACCCCAGCGGTCGAGGAAGCGGCCATAGGTCGCGGCCATCAGCGCGGTCGCTTCCTCATCATCGAGCCGGCCCGCGAACCAGCCGTCTGCGGCATCGGCAAAGACGCTGCGGCCGATGGCGAAGCCGCGGCAGAGGGGTTGGCGCGCGGCTTCGTCGATCTGGCGCAGGATCTCGGATTCGCCCGCACCCAGACCCAGCAGCAGGATGCCGCGACAGCAGGAGTCGCCGGTGCGAATGACCGCAACGAGCTGCGCCCATCCCGCCGGATCGGACGGCGCCGAGAGCTTCCACCAATCGGGTTTGATTCCGAGTTCATAGAAGCGCCGGATCGCGCGCGCGACGGGCGCAGCCTCGCCGGGATGCTGGCGATCCGCGATGATCTCGAGCAGGAGCTCATGGTCGGTCTGCCGGCAGGCTTGGAAAAGCCGCAGCAACTGGCGCTCCTGTTCGGCCCTCAGGGCCGCCGGATCGTCCGGATGGTAATAGACCAGGCATTTCACCGTGTGATTGACCGGCCATTCGCGCAAGGTGAGCCCGACATCGGCACCGCCTTCGAACTCGAGCGGTGTGCGGTCCGGCCGCTCGATCGGGCGCGCCAGCCAGCAGTCGCGCCCGCTTGCCGCCGCCAGCACCTCGAACCCATAGCGATCGTCGACGATCATGCCGCGACCGCCGGTGGCCCCCCCTGCCGTCTGCGCCGCACGATGGATCAAGGCCTTGAAGCTGGCGATGCGCGCGGGCGCCTGACCATGCTGCCGGGCCAACCGCTCGAACTGAGAGCGATGATCGAAGGCGACCGCCAGCACCTCGGGCCAATCCTGCCGGCGCGTCGTCGCCCAATGGAGGTGATCGAGCGTCATGTCGAACCGCAGCGCGGTCTCGGGGCTCCCGTTGGTCAGAAAATGCGAGAGCTCGGGCCAGGTGGGCGTCGCCGGTGCACAGCCATGGCGCGACACCACCAGCGCGCCGCAGGCATTGGCATAGCGACAAGCTTCCGCGGCCGGCAGTCCTTCGAGATAGCCGCGCAAGAAGCCCGCCATGAAGCCGTCGCCGGCGCCCAGCACATTATAGACCTCGACCGGGAAACCCTTGATCGACGCGGACGGCTCGATCCGTTCCGGAATGCCGCCGGCAAAGGCAAGACAGCCTTGCGGCCCCTGTTTCATCACGATCAGCGCCGGGCTCGCCCGGCGCACCGCCTTGAGCGCCTCGACCGCGGTGGTGCTGCCACCCGCGATATGGATCTCTTCCTCGGTGCCGACCACCACATCGCAATCCTGCAGGATCGCCTGAAGATGCTCGGTCACGTTGGCGCTGTCGACGAAACGCTGTTCGCCGAGCCCATGGCCCGCGAGCCCCCACAGCACGGGCCGGTAGTCGATATCGAGGATGATCTTGACCGCGTGCTGTCGCGCCAGCGCCATCGCGCGCCGGCTGGCGGCCGCGACCGTGGCCGTCGAGAAGTGCGTGCCGGTGACCACCAACGCACGGGACGAGGCGATGAAGGCCTCGTCGATGTCGGCCTCGGTCAGCGCCATGTCGGCGCAGTTCTCGCGATAGAAGATCAGCGGAAAGGTCTCGCGATCGCGAATTCCGAGAATGACGAGCGCCGTCAGACGCGCCGGGTCGGTGACGAGCGCCTTGGTCTCGACGCCTTCGCGCATCAGCTGCTCGCGCACGAAACGACCCATATGTTCGTCGCCGACGCGGCTGATCAGGGCCGATCTCAATCCGAGGCGCGCGGCGCCGACCGCAATATTGGCAGGGCAGCCACCGACATATTTGGCAAAGCTCGCCATATCCTCGAGCCGCCCGCCAACCTGTTGGCCGTAAAGGTCGACCGACACCCGGCCGATGGTAACGACATCGAGCGCGCGCTCGGTCATGCGTCAGGTCTCGCTCGGCCGCCAAAACGCGGCCCCGGGGTCGAGCGTCCAGCGATGGGCGTCGGTGAATTCCGGAACCGTGTAGGGGTTGCCGGGCAGATGGCGGATCACCCAGGCGTAGTACATGCCATAGCCGGGCGCGGCGCATTGCGCATGATCGAGACCGGCCGGAATCTTGACGGTGTCATAGGCCTGCACCTTCACCACGTCGTCGCCCAGTTCGGCATGGCCATAGCCTTGCGGCAGCGTGAAGCGATAATGGTAGATCTCATGCTGCGCATGGTGATGGGGCGGATAGCTCGACCAGCGCCCGGGCATCGTGACCACTTCGCCCAGCACGAGCTCGGCCTTCGGATCGGCATTGCGGGCATCGAAGATGGTGCGCACGAAGCGGTAGCAGGCGTCGCCGACCTGGCCTTTGCCGCGATGCTCGTTGGGGACATCGACGGGGCCATAGAAGCGACTCTCGAAACGCTGTTTGTTTGCCGTGGCGTAGACCGTGAACTCGCAGTCGCTCTCGGCACGCAGGAGGACATGCTCGGCCGCCGCGACATGGAGGGCGCTCGGCGATTCGTTGAAGAGCGACCGGCGCACGAACCGTTCGGTGCGATTGCCCGCGGTCAGGCTCGCGGCACCCTCCATCAACAGCCAGGCGGTCTCCTGCACGGTCTGCTCTCGCATCTCTTCGCCGGCCCTGAGGCGCAGCACGCCGAAGGCAATGCGCGTCGCATTGTCCGGATCCTCGATCCGCGTGACCGCGGTATAGCCCGGCCCGAAGCCCCGGCGATGCTGGGTGATGTGCTGGGT
>NZ_JBOHKS010000134.1:0-75980 GCF_050729195.1 Hypericibacter sp. | reverse complement strand
GGTCAAGGACGGCGTGCTCAAGGCCGGCGTCAAGGTGCGCATGATGTCGACCGGCGCCGCCCATGTGATCGAGCGCGTCGGTGTCTTCACGCCCAAGGGCGTCGCGGTGCCGGAACTGGGGCCGGGCGAGGTCGGCTTCATCATCGCCGGCATCAAGGAAGTGGCCGACTGCCGCATCGGCGATACCATCACCGACGACCGGAGGCCGGCACCGGAGCCGCTGCCGGGCTTCAAGCCCTCGGTGCCGGTGGTGTTCTGCGGTCTCTTCCCGATCGATGCCGCGGAATATCCGAACCTGCGCGACAGCCTCGCGAAGCTGCGGCTCAACGATGCGAGCTTCCAGTTCGAGCCGGAAACCTCGGCGGCACTGGGCTTCGGCTTCCGCTGCGGGTTCCTGGGCCTGCTGCATCTGGAGATCATCCAGGAGCGGCTCGAGCGCGAGTTCAATCTCGACCTCATCACCACCGCGCCCTCGGTCGTCTATCGCGTCTATATGACGAATGGCGAGATGAAGGAGCTTCATAACCCGGCCGACATGCCGGAGGTGACGCGCATCGAGAAGATCGAGGAGCCCTGGATCAAGGCAACGATCCTGGTGCCGGACGAATATCTCGGGCCGATCCTCAAGCTCTGCGAGGACCGCCGCGGCGAGCAGATCGATCTCACCTATGCCGGCAACCGCGCCATGCTGGTCTATCGCCTGCCGCTCAACGAGGTGGTGTTCGATTTCTACGACCGCCTCAAGTCGGTCTCGCGCGGCTATGCCTCGTTCGATTATCAGGTCGACAGCTATCGCGAAGGCGAGCTGGTGAAGCTCTCGATCCTGGTGAATGGCGAGCCGGTCGATGCGCTCGCCTGCATCGTGCATAAGGGCCATTCCGAGCAGCGCGGCCGCGCGCTCTGCTCCCGCCTCAAGGAGCTGATCCCGAGGCAGCTCTTCAAGATCGCGATCCAGGCGGCGATCGGCGCCAAGGTCATCGCGCGCGAGACGGTCAGCGCGCTGCGCAAGGACGTGACGGCGAAGTGCTATGGCGGCGACATCAGCCGCAAGCGCAAGCTTCTCGACAAGCAGAAAGAGGGCAAGAAGAAGATGCGCCAATATGGCAGCGTCGAGATCCCTCAGTCGGCTTTCCTCGCCGCGCTCAAGATGGGCGACGACTGACGTCGGTGGTGACCTAAGCGAGAAGCCGGGCGCCGCTAGCTCCACCAGCGCCGGCGCTTCACCGATCGCCGCCCGGCCAGCGACAGCAGCAAACCGGGCACGCCGAACACAACCCAGACGGGCCAGCCCAAGAGAACGCCGGCGCCGCGACCGAGCAGCGGCCAGAGCGCCTCGAGCTGCGCCTGCAGCCCGTCGCGGCTGGGCTCATGGAGCCAACCCCAGGCCTGGCCGAGCGAGACCGTGTCCCAATGGCCGCCTTTCAGCAGCAGCACCAGGTCATGGCCCAGGAAGGCGGCGGCGACCGCCAGCAGGACCCAGCCCAGAACTCGCAGCGATCTTGCCATGACAACTGTCGGTCTTTTACCGGCCTCAACGACGCCCGACCTTAACGGCTTGGGCCGGCTCGGGAAACCGGCCGAAAGGGGAGGGGCGAGCATCAAGTGAGGTTGCTGGTGATAACAATAGCGTGACTTGCCAAAAGATACCGGCATGGTACCGGTAACGTAACGAAGTCACCGCTCCGGCCCTGATCCGGGCTCAAGGAGCGGGGCAGGAACCGAGACAGGAGCTTTCGTGATGGCGCGTACGGCGGCAGTGACTGAATGCCCGATGGATTGGGTCCTCCGAATCCTGATGGGCCCTTGGACCACCTACATCCTTTGGGTGTTGTTGCGTTCGGGGCCGAGCCGCTTCGGCGAGATCAAGCGCCAGGTGCCCGGCATCTCCGCCAAGGTCCTGACCGAGCGGCTGCGCATGCTGGAAAGCACCGGCATCGTCGACCGTCGTTATGAGGCAACCATCCCGCCGCGTGTGACCTACAGCCTGACCCAGCGCGGCGAGGAATTGCGCCTGGTGCTCAGCCAGCTGAACGAGCTGGCGCGCCAGTGGCGCGCCGCCGACGGCAAGGCCGTTCCGGCCAAGGAAGACGAGGTGCGTCTGCCGCCGCAGCCAGCGAGCGGCAACGCGCCGATGCATGCGGCCGAGCCGGCGGAGTGACGATCGGATCGGCATCGCCAGCTTGGCCGTTCGGGGGCCGTTCGGGCCGCCGAGAATCCTTGAGAACCAGGGTTTGAAGAGAGGCGGACCGAGGGTTGCGTCGGCCCGGGAGCCTGGGCTAGGGTCCCCGCCGCTTCGCGACCGGCCGCTCTCGGGCTGACCCGTCGCCGATAAGCGCTGGAGGGGTGGCCGAGTGGTTTAAGGCACACGCTTGGAAAGCGTGCATAGGGTAAAACCTATCGCGGGTTCGAATCCCGCCTCCTCCGCCATTCGCCGCCGTGCGCCGCCTTTGCCTCCTCAAGAGCCGCAGCCGCTACGCCGGCCGAGTGCGCAACCGGCCCTCATAGTCGCGCTTGCCGAGCGGCACGCCCCGCGAGCGCAGGATGTCGTAGGCGGTGACGGCGTGGAAATGGAGGTTGGGCAGCGAAAACGAGAGGATGAGGGTCTCCGACGTGAAGGCGAGCCTCCGCGGGCCGATCTGAAGGTCCAGTGCCCTGCCCGCCCAGCTGTTGACCTCGTCGGGGATAAACGCTTCCAGCGCCGTTTCCGCCTTCCCGATCATAGCCTGGAGGTCGGCGAAGGGGACCGGACCGACCAGGGCGGGCGGAGCGAACACGCCGGTCTTCGCGGCCTCCAACCCCCACACCGAATGGTGTCACGCCGCTTCGATCTGAAATTGGAGGGGCGCCATGTCATCGAAGAGGCGCGCGTCCACGAACTCGTCGGGGTCAGTGCCCGTCTCCGCGCAATGAATGACCGCACGGTCGAGGAAGCCTCCGACGGCCCTAACGGTTTGCAAGAAGGTCGGCACGCTGAGGTCGTAAAAGGGTGTCGTCATCGGCTTTCCCTTGCTTGAGCCGCCGTTAGTACCCGGCGAACCGCGCGCTGAAAGCATCAATACCCATGCCGTCGTCGATCCAGCAATATTCTTTCAGCGAACTCGGGCGAGTGCTTCTTCTGTCGCTTCAAACCCATCCAATGCGTCGCCGTCCGCTTAGCAAACTCGCCAGGAATCCTATCGTAGCGCTACAGCGCAGGTATAGTGCTCATCATCATCGGGCGTGGTCCGCCACCCTACGCCTTCGGCTTCGGGTGGCAGGCCACGAAGTGGACTGCTGTGCGGAGGCGATTTTAGGCGTGGGAGTGTCTCCCGAAGCTCCACTTGGAGCGTAAGAGATGGCTGCTACCAGCCCTTTCCGCAAAGATGGGGTGCCCCGCCGCACATTACCGTTTGCGCGCCCGTCGCCAGCGGAGGCGCAGAGACAGTGACCTCCCTTTTGGGCAAGATGAGCGGCGACTGTCTCGCGACGGAGCCCGGCGATTGAGCCCAATCTCTCTACTGAGCGCCCATGGAGGGAACCCGCTCCAGCTGTTGGGGGAGGATGGCGAGCGGGTCTTCTGCAGAGCTTGGCGCGCGACGGAGAACGGTGACGGCACCACCATACTTGCCGTGGTTCCCGCCTCGGAGCATCCGACTCCGAACTTCCTCGATCGCCTTACGCACGAATGTGAGCTCAAGGACGAGCTCGACGGCGCGTGGGCCGTGCGACCGGTCGAGATTGTCCGAGAACGCGGCCGGATCATGCTGCTGCTCGAGGACTCCGGTGGCGAGCCGCTCGATCGGCTGCTCGGCGCGCCCATGGACGTGGCACGCGTCCTTCGCCTCGCGATCGGTATCGCCTTGGCCCTCGGCAAGCTTCACCAGCGCGGGCTCGTTCACAAGGACATCAAGCCGGCAAACATCCTGGTGAACTGCACGGACGGACAGGTGCGGCTCACCGGGTTCGGCCTCGCCTCGCGCCGGCCCCGCGAGCGGCAGGCGCCCGACTCGCCCGAATCGATTGCCGGAACGCTCGCCTACATGGCGCCCGAACAGACCGGACGGATGAATCGCTCGATCGATTCCCGCAGCGATCTCTACTCGTTCGGTGCCACGCTCTACCAGATGCTCACCGGCTCGCTGCCGTTCAGCGCGTCCGAACCCATGGAATGGGTGCACTGCCATATTGCGCGAAAGCCGCAGGCGCCTGGCGCGCGGGTGGAGAACATCCCGTCCCCGGTTTCTCAGATCATCATGAAGCTGCTCGCCAAGACGGCCGAGGAGCGGTATCAGACCGCCATCGGCGTCGAGAAGGATCTTCGGCACTGTCTTGCCGAATGGGAGCGTCAGGGGCGCATCGCCCCCTTCACTCTCGGCGAACAGGACGCGCCCGACCGGCTGCTGATCCCGGAGAAGCTCTATGGCAGAGCGCGCGAGGTCGAGACCTTGCTCGCCGCCTTCGATCGTGTCGTCGACAACGCCGCGCCGGAGCTGGTGCTGGTCTCCGGATATTCCGGTATCGGCAAGTCCTCGGTGGTCTCCGAGCTGCACCGCGTGCTTGTGCCATCGCGCGGTCTCTTTGCCGCTGGCAAATTCGATCAATACAAGCGCGGCATTCCTTATGCGACGCTCGCGCAGGCGTTTCAGAGCCTGATCCGTCAATTGCTCAGCAGAAGCGACGCGGAGCTGGCCGGCTGGCGGGAAGCGCTGGCGGAAGCCCTGGGTCCGAACGGCCAGTTGATGATCAACCTGATCCCGGAGCTCGCTCTCATCATCGGCGAGCAGGGACCGCTGCCCGACCTCTCGCCGCAGGATGCGCAAAGCCGCTTCCAGATGGTGTTCCGGCGGTTTCTCGGTGTTTTCGCGCGACCGGAGCATCCGCTCGTACTCTTTCTCGACGACCTCCAGTGGCTCGACGCGGCAACGCTCGAGTTGGTCGCCGATCTGCTGGTCCATCCCGACGTCAAGCATCTCCTGTTGGCCGGGGCCTATCGCGACAACGAGGTCGGCCCGGCTCACCCCCTGATGGATGTGCTGGCGACGGTGCGCGAAGCGGGAAGGCAGATCCACCCCATCGGGCTCGGCTCGCTTTCGCTCGAGCATGTCGAAGAACTGATTGCCGATGCCTTGCGGGCAGAGCGGGACCGTGTGCGCCCGCTGGCCGGGATGGTCTTCGAACGGACGGGCGGCAATCCGTTCTTCGTGATCCACTTCCTCACGGAGCTCGTCGCCGAAGGGCTGCTCGCCTTCGATACGGGCAAGGCGGGCTGGGCCTGGGACCTGCCGCGGATCCACGCCAAGGGGTTCACCGACAACGTCGCCGATCTGATGGCCTCGAAGCTGGACCGCCTTCCGCAGGCCACCCAAGAGGCGCTGAAACGGATGGCCTGCCTTGGCAGCGTCACACGCGCGGCGACGCTCGCGATGGTCCAGGAGGGGACCGAGGCCGAGATCCATTCGGCGCTCGAGGCCGCCGTCCATGCCGATCTCGTCTCGCGCCAGGACGGCAGCTACCGATTCCTGCATGACCGCATCCACGAGGCCGCCTACGCGCGCATCCCGGAAGCCGAGCGAGCGTCCACCCATCTTCTCGTGGGCCGGTTGCTCGCGGCGCGAACCGCGCCCGAACAGCTCGAAGGCAGCATCTTCGAGATCGTCGACCAGCTCGTTCGCGGCGCCGAGCTGATCCATTCGCCGGAAGAACGCCAACAGGTTGCGGCGCTCAATCTCATGGCCGGCAAGCGCGCCAAGCTGGGCACGGCCTATGGCTCGGCGCTGCGGTATCTGTCGACCGGCCGGGCCCTGTTGCCGGCGGATGCGTGGGACCGATGTTATCGGTTGACCTTCGATCTCGAGCTGAATCTGGCCGAATGCGAGTTTCTCACCGGTGACTTCGAGTCGGCGGAGAAGCGCTTCGCCTCCCTGTTGACCCGCGCGCTCGACAATATCGACCTGGCCGCGGCGACCCGGCTGCTCCTCGATTTGTGCGTGACGATGGGGGACATGGACCGGGCCATTCATGTCGGCCTGGAATATCTCCGGCTGGTCGATCCGGAATGGCCCCTGGCTGTAACCCTCGACGGCGCGCACCGGGAATATCACCGCCTCTCGGAGAGGCTCGGCCAGCTGTCGGTCGGGAGACTGCTCGACCTGCCCTTGATGACCGACCCGGCCCAACGCGCCACAATGGACGTCCTCACGGCGCTTTCATCGCCGACGCTCTTCGCTGGCGAGGCCCTGCGTCAGCTCGTTATCTGCCGTATGGCGGCAATCTGTCTCGAGCATGGGAACAGCGATGGCGCGCCCCTCGCCTACGTCTTGCTCGGCAGCATCCAAGGCATGTTCTTCGGCGACTACCAGGGGGGCTTGAGGCTCGCAAGGATCGGCCTCGACCTGGTCAAGAGGCCGGGGTTCGAACGCTTCCGAGCACGCGTCTATTCGGTGTTCGGTGTGCATGTCTCGAACTGGACGCAGCCCCTCGATGTCGCCCGGACCTACCTTCGTCGCGCGTTCGATGCGGCACAGGAGAGCGGGGACGTTTCCTTTGCCGCGTTCAGCTGCATCGACATGATCACAAACCTGCTCGCCGCCGGCGGCCCCTTGAGGGAGGTGGAGCGGGAAGCGGAGAAGAATCGCGTGATCGTCAAAGGGCTCGGATTCAACATCGTCCGAAGGGGCATCGCCGAGCAGCTTGCCGTCATTCGGATGCTGCGGGGGCAAGTGCCGATCGGCCGATCCTTCAGCGAGGCGGTTCTCGATGCGGATCGGTATGAGGATCTGGATACGGGCGATCGCAGGGGAGGTCGCGCCGGGAACCCCTCCGGCAGCCCCGACCTGAGGCATCGTTACGCCTACGCGATCGCCGCGATCCGCGAGCTGCAGGCGCGCACCTTCATGCGAGACTTTGCCGGGGGGATCGCGGCCGTTGAGCGGAATCCGCCGCTCTGGACCGTGCCGACCCAGTTCGAGCGCGCCGACTATCAGTTCTTCGAGGCGCTCAGCCGTGCTGCACTCTGCGACTCGACGGCCGGTGACGAACGGCGCACGCATCTCGACGCCGCGGCCGGGCATCATGAGTGGCTCATGTCCTGGGCTCGGCATTGTCCCGAGAATTTTGAGAGCCGCGCCGCGCTGGTGGGTGCCGAGATCGCTCGCCTCGAAGGCCGGGAGCTGGATGCCGAACGGCTCTACGAGCAGGCCATCCGGTCGGCGCGCGAGCAAGGCTTCGTTCAGAACGAAGGACTGGCTTACGAATTGGCGGCCCGCTTCTATGCGGTGCGCGGCTTTGAACAGATCGCGCAGCTCTATCTGCGAAACGCCCGGCGCTGTTACCTGAGTTGGGATGCCGACGGGAAGGTGCGACAACTCGATCAGCTCTATCCGCAGCTGAAGGAGGAGGAGCGGGTGCCCGGGCTGACGAGCACGATCGGGGCCCCTGTCGAACACCTTGACCTCGCGACCGTGATCAAGGTGTCGCAAGCCGTCTCGGGCGAGATCATCCTGGACAGGCTGCTCGACACGCTCATGCGCACCGCCATCGAACAGGCGGGTGCCGAGCGAGGTCTGTTGATTGTTACGTCAGGGACCGAGCAACGGATCGCCGTGGAAGCCACGACCAACGCAGACACGGTCACCGTGCGGCTGCGTGACGACGCGGTGACCGCGGCCCCGCTGCCGGCGTCGGTTCTTCACTATGTCCTGCGCACGAAGGACAGCGTGGTTCTCGAAGACGCCGCGGCCCAGGAGCCGTTCTCGGCGGATCCGTATGTCCGTGAACGCCAGGCCCATTCGATTCTCTGCCTGCCGCTGCTCAACCAGGCCAAGCTCATCGGCGTGCTCTACCTCGAGAACAACCTCACGCCCCGCGTCTTCTCGCCGGCCCGGCTCCCGGTCCTGAAGCTGCTGGCATCGCAGGCGGCGATCTCGCTGGAGAATACGCGTTTGTACCGGGATCTCGCGGAACGGGAGGCGAAGATCCGGCGCCTGGTCGACGCCAACATCATCGGGATATTCCTCTGGGGTCACGAAGGCCGGATCATCGAGGCCAATGACGCATTCCTCCACATCGTGGGCTACGACCGCAACGATCTGGCCGCAGGCCGAATCAGTTGGATGGATCTGACTCCCTTGGAATGGCAAGACGGCGATGCGCGGTCGATGCGAGAGCACAAGATGACGGGGCGCCTGCAGCCGCTCGAAAGAGAGTATGTCCGGAAGGATGGCGGTCGCGTACCCGTATTGCTCGGCGCCGCGACCTTCGAGGAAAATGGCGATCAAGGCGTCGCTTTCGTGCTCGATCTGACCGAACGCAAGCGGGCGGAAGCCGAAGCCCGCGAGAGCGAACGGCGCTACCGCGAGGTGCAGACGCAGCTCGCCCACGCCAACCGCGTCGCAACCATGGGCCAGATGACGGCCTCGATCGCCCATGAGGTCAATCAGCCGATCGCCGCCGCGGTTACTAACGCCCAGGCCGCTCTGCGCTGGCTGGGAAGGGACCCACCCGATTTGCGGCAGGTCCAACAGGCGCTCGAGAGGATTGCGAAGAACGGCAAGCAGGCCGGTGACGTCATCCATGGGTTGCGGGCCCTCTTCAAAAAAGCGCCGCCGGCTCCGGAGAGCCTGGATATCAACGAGGTGCTCGACGAGATTATTCTGCTCACCCGCAGCGAAGCGATGAAGAACGGTGTCTCGGTGCGGACGCAGTTCGCGGGAGACTTGCCGGCGGTTCAGGGGACCCAGGTCCAGCTGCAACAGGTCATCCTCAACCTGATCGTCAACGCCATCGAGGCGATGAGCGAGGTCGACGAAGGCGTCCGCGACCTGCAAATCAGCACGGAAAGGGATGCGTCGGACGGCGTGCTCGTGACCGTGCAGGATTCCGGTCTGGGCCTGGCGCCGGCTGCTCTCGATCGTGTCTTCGAAGCGTTCTACACGACCAAGCCGGCTGGACTGGGGCTGGGGCTGTCGATCTGCCGCTCGATCATCGAGGCGCATGGCGGACGATTATGGGCGAATGCCGCCTCGGCCCGGGGCGCCGTTTTCCAGTTCACCCTGCCGTCAGGAGAGGGATCGTGAATGTCCTTTGAGGCGGACGGCCGGCCCCGGCGGTAGGCCGCAGGCTCCTCACTATTCACTCGTCCTTTGAAGGACGCCCATGAGGCAGTCGGCCAGGCTCTGTGCATCGAAAGGCTTGGTCAGCATTCCGGCAGCTCCCTTTGCCAGGGCCCGGCTCCGGGATCGCTCGTCCGGATAGGCGGTGATGAAGACGATCGGGACTTGGCGTCCCTGGGCCAAGAGGGCGTCCTGAAGATCCAGCCCGCTCATTCCGGGCATCTTCACATCGGTGATCAGACAGGCTGTCCTTCCCACAACACCGGACGCCAGAAAGGCCTCGGCGGACGCGAATGCGCGTGCCGTGAATCTCAAAGACCTGACAAGGCTTTCCAGCGCGATTCGAACATCCTCATCGTCGTCAACAATCGCGACCAACGGAACCTTTGACAAACTACCTGTCCTTGCTGGGCCTGCTCCGGCGCAGCCCGGCATCACATGCCGGCTGCAGCGCCGTAGGGTGGGCTCCAACGGGGAATCGGGCTATCATACTGAAGTTTAATCCTGGTCACGGCTTTTGCGGCCCGAGTGCCAGCGATTCTGCCATCCTGACGAGATCCGCCAGGGACCGAGCCCCCATTTTCCGCATCGCACTGCCCCGATGAATCTTGACCGTAATCTCTTGCAGGCCCAGCTTTGCCGCCACCTGTTTGTTCATGAGACCCGCCGTGACGAGGGTCATGACCTCCCGCTCACGCACGGTCAGTGTGGCGAAGAGCGTCCGAAGCTCCGCCTCGACACCCTCGCTATTCCGTCTCTCGCGGTCGCGCCGCAGCGCCAGCGTGATGGCGTCCAGCATGTCCTGATCGCGAAAGGGCTTGGTCAGGAAATCGATCGCCCCCGCCTTCATGGCCTTCACCGACATGGGAATATCGCCATGACCGGTCATGAAAATGATGGGAATGCGGATGTGCGCCTTCGCCAGGCGGTCCTGGAATTCCAGGCCGCTCAGTCCCGGCATTCTGATGTCGAGCACAAGGCAGCTGGGCAGGTTGGGATGCTCGCTTTGGAAAAACTCCGCGGCCGAGTGGAAAATTCTTACCTCCAGGCCGACGGACTCCAGCAGACCCCGCAGCGCGTCGCACATGGCCCTGTCATCGTCGACGACGACAACCAATGAATCCGACGCGGCCCCGGCCGATGGCGTCTCACGCTTCATCCTTCACCCGCCACGAGGGGCTCGCGAGGACGATTGGAGGCATCGACCATTGCCTGAATGCTGTCGACGATGAGATTGATGACCACCGGCTGCAACTCGACGCGAATTGTTGGAATAGGATAATTTACTGCGCTAAGCAGGCTGCCGACACCGGAATTAGTCTGGGCTCCCGGTATTTTCCCACTTCGGCAGGGATCCTCCTACCGGAGACGAGTTCGCCCCTGACTGCCTTGAAACGCCAGAGGACATGGCGGTGATGGTGCGCGCGGTCGAACCGGTGCGGGAGATTCACGTGCAACCCGCATTCTCCGGGTACAGTGGCGATGAAATCGGCTTCGTTCCGAAGATTCCCGGCCCTTGCGAAGCGGGGCGAAAATGGGAGTATTCTTCGCCTTCATTCATCCGGAGTCCCCATGCGCCCCTTCCTGCTTCTGCCCCTGATCCTGCTGGCCCTTGCCACGACCGGTTGCTCCGGTCCGACCGTCACGGAGTCCTCGACCGACGGCGTCGTGGTCCGCGAGCTGGCGGTCGCCGATAATTTCCCGGTGCTCCAGGCCCAGGCCGATGCCGAGTGCGACAAGCACAGCAAGATCGCGCATTTCGTCCGCTATGCCGACGAGACGCTGCTGGGGCCGCGCAACGCCTATTTCGATTGCGTCTCGCCCTGACCGCGGATCCGCGGCCGCGGGCGAGGATGCGCCAGGCGGCGCATCGATGCTGATCGTCCTTGGTGGGCTGCCGGGGACGGGCAAGACGACGATCGCGCGCGAGGTTGCCGGGCGGTGCCGCGCCACTTATCTGCGCATCGATTCGATCGAGCAGGCCGTTCGATCCGCCGAGGTCCTTGCAGGCGATATCGGTTCGGCCGGTTACCTGACGGCCTATGCGCTGGCCGGAACGAACCTCGAGCTGGGGCAGATCGTGGTGGCGGATTGCGTGAACCCCCTGGGCGTCACCCGCGCGGCCTGGCGGACGGTCGCCGCGGACGCCGCTTCGCCGCTGATCGAGATCGAGGTCGTCTGTTCCGACGCGCGCGAGCATCGCCGGCGCGTGGAAAGCAGGACCGTCGATGTGCCGGGTCTGATTCTCCCGAGCTGGGCGTCAATTCAGGCGCATGACTATGAGCCCTGGATGGGGTCGCGGCTGGTGATCGATACGGTGCTCTTGAATCCGAGCGAAGCGGCTTCGAAGGTTTGTGCGGAGATCGATGCGCGGCGATCTGCATGGCTGGCGGGACATTTGGCGATATCGACGACAGGTCGGCTCTAAGCTTCACTCGGGGCGCGCCGGAGCGGAAATGGCTGATAATGCTTCCGAAGCGCACCGCGGGATGCAACGCCAGATGCCTCTTGCGTAACGTCGGCATCACTGGGCGGCTGACGCCGACCGTACGATCGCCGTAGGGCACCGGACCCGCATTGCCGCCATCTTTCGGAACCGCAGCAAGGCACGTATTATCATCTTTCGGCGTAGGCGGGTTACCAAACTGCCATGTAACCCGAATGAGTGAACATGGTAAGTAAACCGGCTGTGTGGTGTCGGTTACCGCGTTGGCCGTTCTGTGCCCGGAACAAGCATTGCCCTCAAGACGCATCTTCAAAACCAGCTTATGAACACTGCAACAGATGGCGGGGCTCCAGCTCCATCGCTGGCCTCCCTGCTCGGGCTTGATGGACGCTGCCGATGAAGGCGTCGGGGCCGAAGCGCGCCGGTCACGACAGGAAGCTCCGCGCGATCGCGGAACTGCTCGATCACACGATGCGAATGATCTACAGCCAGTGCTTCGTCGAGGGGCTGAATCCGGCACAATGGAGCGCGCTGCGCTATCTCGACCGCGCCAATGCGAGTTCCCATACGCTCACGAATTTTGCGCGGGTTCATTGCGTCAGCAAGGCGGCGGCCTCGGATACGATTGCCGCGCTCGCCCGCAAGAAGCTGGTCGTGAAGAAGAAGGATCCGCATGACGGGCGGGTCACGCGAATCGATCTCACGGATAAGGGGCGGAAACTCCTGGGTTCGGATCCGCTCAATCTTCTCATCGAGGCATTGACGAAGCTTCTTCCTCAGCAGCAGGAGGTGGCGGCCGAGGTCGCAGCGATCGCGGCGCGCGGCGTGTACGCCACCATCGCCGACCGATCGCCGACGCAGTCCCCATCCGACAACCGCAGCCGAGACAGGCGCCATGGCTCGAATTCTGCTCGTTGAAGACAACCGCGAATTCAGATCGATGCTGCGCAACCTTCTTCGGGCGGCCGGTCACGAGGTCACCGAAGCCGAGAATGGCCGGGTCGCCATCGCCTGCTTGCGCAGCGCCAGCCATGATCTCCTCGTGACGGATGTTTTGCTGCCGGAGGCGGACGGTACGGAAGTCATCAAGGTGGCCGCGGCACTCCATGAGGACATACCCATCATCGCCATGTCCGGCGGCGGTCGGGAATTGCCGGCCGTTGTGGCGTTGGCGCTGACCGAGGCCATGGGCGCGCATCGGGCGCTTTTCAAACCCTTCCGCGATACCGAATTGCTGGCTGCTGTCGACGACTTGCTGCCGGATAAGCGCCTGTAACGGCCGGGTTTTTCGCCCCCCGATAAGCGTCGAGCGCGGCCGCAGTCCAGCTTCTGTCGGCCCCCCGATCTCCGAACAATATCGGCTGCCGCGCTTGACCGGCGGCGGCATCCTGCGGCCGTTCCGGGGCGGGGATAGCCGAACGGTTATCGCCAATTTTAAGAAAGTCGTTAGGACTCCTACCTATATCTCGAAACAACATCGTCGTGCCTGTGGTCCCGCCGCATCCCCGCGCATGTCCGCCAACGCCGCAAAGTCGCTTTTGCGGGTTGCCTGCCAGGAGGGATCACAGGCCGGTCACGGAGACCCCGATCGATGACGACGTCCGTCATCGATCGGCGGTCGCCCGTGACCGACCAACAGAGGAGGAGTCTATCGTGACTGTCCCCATCTCGCGCCGCCGCGTCATTCAACAGCTCGCCATCGGCAGCGTCGCCTGTCCGACCTGCCTGTCGCTCCTCGCCGGTCGCGACGCGCAGGCGGAGTCGGCGACGACCCCCTCCCATGGCGGAGCGGCGCATTGGACCTACGAAGGCGAGGCCGGTCCGCAGAACTGGGGCGAGCTCTCGGCCGACTTCCGCGTCTGCGAGCTCGGCTTCGAACAGACCCCGATCGACCTCAGGAACGCCGTCAGCGCTCAGCTTGCCGGTGTCGAACCCGACTTCCAGAGCATGCCGCTGACGATCGTCAACAACGGGCACACCATTCAGGTCAATTGCAGCCCAGGTTCCCGGACCCGGATCGACGGCCGCTCGTTCGAGCTGCTGCAATTCCATTTCCATCATCCGAGCGAGCATCTTCTCGCGGGCCGCGCTTTCGAGCTGGAGCTGCATTTCGTCCATCGCTCCGACGCCGGCCAGTTGGCCGTGCTCGGCGTCTTCATCCAGCTGGGTGCCGAGAATGCCGCGCTCGAGCCCATCTGGGCCGGAATGCCGACGGAAGCCGGTCCGGTCCAGGAGATCGGCACGCCGATCCGTCCCGCGGCGCTGCTGCCGACGGACCGGGGTTTCTTCCGCTATCAGGGCTCGCTGACCACGCCGCCCTGCTCGGAAGGCGTGCTCTGGACCATGTTCAAGCAGCCGATCGAGGCGTCCGAAGCCCAGATCCGCAAATTCGCAGGCCTCTTCCCGGTCAATGCACGGCCCGTTCAGGGCGTGAATCGCCGCTTCCTGCTGCAATCCCTTTAAAGCCCCCTCCCGGGCAACGCCCGGGCAAATGGAGATCGTGATCATGTCGAGTATAATTTTGTCTGCGAATGCGAAGCGGGGCGGCCTTCTGGCCAGCCTGAGCAATATGAAGGTCAAGACCAAGGTGCTTTCGGGCTTCGCGCTCGTCCTCCTGCTGTTGGCCGGCGTCTCCGCAATTTCCTTTATGGGCTTTACCTCGATCTCGAACCAGTTCGGCGACTATAGCGACGCCGTGGGCGTCGCCGCCGACGCCGGAGAGATCGAGCGCGACGTGGTCAAGCTGCGCCGGAACATCGACAACTATGTCGGCACGCGCGATTCCACGGCCGCGAAAGACGCGGCCGAGGTGGAGAAGAAGCTCCAGGAAGAAATCGAAGCCGGCTTGAAGCACGCGGTCGACGAAACGCAGAAGAAAGCGTTCGAGGCGGTGGGTGAAACCCTGGCCACGATCATCGGGAACTTCGGCAAGGTGGAGGAGCTCGAGGCGGAACGCGTCAGGATCGCCTCGGAGGTGCTGGACATCGCCGGCCCGAAGCTCTCGGCAGATCTCGAAGATCTCGTCCACAAGGCCACGCAGCGCGGCGACAGCAATGCCGCGGTCCTCGCCAGCTCGGCCCTCTATGAGATCATCAAGGCGCGGCTCTACTCGAACCTGATGTTGGAACGGCGCGAGACCGGATCGGCTGCGCAGGCGGAAACCGCTTTCGAAGAGGCCGCGAAGGCCGTCGGCCAGATCGAAAAGGTCGTCACGGATCCCGCGTTCCTTGCCGAGGTGAACGAGATCAAGACGCTGATCGCCAGCTATGACGAAGCCTTCAAGAAGAGCGAAGTCATCGACGGCGACATGGAAAAGCTGGTCAATGAGACGATCGGCGAAGAATCCGAGAAGGTGATGAGCGACGCCGAGACGATCAGCGCCGACGCGGCCAGCGAGGAAGAGAAGGTCGCCGAGGAAACCCACGGCGTCATCGCGAGCTCCGAGACGCTCTCGATCATCCTCAGCCTCGGCGGCATCGTCTTCGGCTTGCTGATCGCATGGCTCATCGGCAGCGGTATCGCCAAGCCCGTCCTCGCGATGACGACGGCGATGTCGAAGCTGGCCGGCGGCGACAAGACGATCACGGTGCCGGCGCTGGGCCGCACGGACGAGATCGGCAAGATGGCCGACGCCGTCGAGGTGTTCAAGCAGAACGCCATCGAGATGGATCGCCTGGCGGAAGAACAACGCAAGGAGCAGGAGCGCAAGGAAGTGCGGCAGCGGGCCGTCGAAGGCTATATCAAGAGCTTCGACCAGTCCGTCACCGGCCTTCTCGGCATCCTCGCCTCGGCCGCGACCGAGATGCGGTCGACCGCCGAGAGCATGTCGGCCACCGCCGAGGAAACGTCGCGTCAGTCGACGGCCGTCGCCGCGGCGTCCGAGCAGGCCGCGACCAATGTGCAGACCGTCGCATCTGCCGCGGAAGAACTGGCCAGCTCCGTCGCCGAGATCAGCCGGCGCGTGTCGGAATCCACCGATATCGCCGGCCGCGCGGTCAGCGAGGCGGCGCGAACCAATACGGAGGTCAAGGGGCTGGCGGAAGCGGCGCAGAAGATCGGCAACATCGTCCAATTGATCAACGACATTGCCAGCCAGACCAACCTGCTTGCGCTCAACGCCACGATCGAAGCCGCCCGTGCCGGAGAAGCCGGCAAGGGCTTTGCCGTGGTCGCCTCGGAAGTCAAGTCGCTGGCCAACCAGACGGCCAAGGCGACCGAGGAGATCGCCACCCAGATCAACGCGATGCAGAGCGCGACTGCGGGGTCCGTCGGCGCCATCGAAGGCATCGGCGGCACGATCGCCAAGATCAGCGAGATCGCCACCGTGATCGCGTCCGCCGTCGAGGAGCAGGGGGCTGCGACCCAGGAGATCGCCCGCAACGTTCAGCAGGCGGCGGCCGGTACCTCCGAGGTCACGTCCAACATCACGGGTGTGACGCAGGCCGCCAGCCAGACAGGGGCCGCGTCGGCTCAGGTTCTGGCAACGGCCGGCGAACTCGCCAAGCAGGCGGAACTCCTACGCGCCGAGGTCGACGGCTTCCTCAACAACATCCGGGCCGCCTGATCGCGAACCACGAAGCCGGGGGGCGTTGGCCGATCGGCCAAGCGGCCCCCGGCGCCGCCCTGTATGTCAGTCGTCAAACTGGGGAAAGCCCGCCATGGGTGCCATCGTCAACCATCCGGCCATCGTCAAGGGGAGCGTCCAGACCATCGCCAATCTGCATGCCGTGCTGGCGGAGGAATGCGCTCGTTCGATCCAGGGGCTGGAAGAGATCATTCTCAGGCTGAAAACGATCGATTCGCTGGATCCATCGATCGGATTGGTGCCCGCCATCGCAGGTTACGAGCAAGTCATTGGAGTTCTCGCGGACATCGATCAGACGGCCATGCCCGAGGCGACGAAGATCGACGATCTGGCACGCCTGGTTCGGGTCCTGTCGGACACGATTGCGACGGCCTGCACGATCGTCCAAAGCAGGACCGAGGCCGCATCGGAACCATCGTCATAGAGAAATGTCTGCAGTGTCCGAAAGTAATGGTGCGGGCCGCCTTTAAGTATGGGAGTTTCGGAATATATCGCCGATAGTCAAAGCTGTCGATTTCAACTAATACGAGTCGCGGAGCGTAACTCCAGCATTTGCATTTCTTCGCGCGCGACATTCCCGCGTCAGGTATGGACCGGTCGCGCTGCCCTGAGGCGGCTGGCGGGGCTATGCACGGTGGAGCCGCGCCGACGCCCGCGATCTTCCATGCTCGGCGGAGCGTAACACGACATTCCAATCATGGCCCGGCATCCCGGGCCCGACAAGAACCTGCGGAGATGCAACAGGCGCCGGCTGAGACGCGGGTCTTGGATATGAGTGGAGATCCGCGACGGAATTTGGCGCGCGGCCGGTGACCGCCGCTCGAAACAGGAAGGGAGCTTGAGGTGTCCGTTGCCGGCGCTGGCCGATCGCGGCAGGAACCCCCTCGCGAGGGGTGGCGAACCCGATTCGGGCGGCTGGTCGCCCTGTGGCTCGCTATTCTGGCGATCTGGAGCTTCTACGGCGTGGCGTACTACCACATATGCGCGCTGATGGCCGCCGGAGACGCGGCGAGGCATGCGCTGGACGTCCGCTACGAAGCCGAACGTCTGCTTTCCTTTCTCAGCACCGCCGAGACCGACCAGGAAGGATACATCATCACCGGCGACCCGGCCTATCTCGAGCCGTATCGCGCCGCCGCGGTGGAGACTCCGCGATCTCTCCAGCAGCTAAGCCAACTCACCGCCGACAATCCGAACCAGCGGCAGAGCGTCAGCCTGCTCCGATCCCTCGTGGCCGACCGCTTTCGTTTGCTCGAGGACTTGATTCGGCTTCGGCAGGATCAGGGGCTCTCCGCCGTCGACACGCCGCGACTGGCGGAAGGCCGGGCCATCATGGATCGGATTCGGGGAATCGTCGCCGGCATGGAATGGGCGGAGAACGATCTCTTCGAGGAGCGCTCGGAAAGTGCCGAGCAGCGTGTCGAGGAATCCGTCCTCGTTCTGCTCGTCGGGATCGTTTCGAGCACGCTGGTCATCGTCGGCCTCTTTCATCTGAAGCGTCGAGAGGCGGACCGGCGACGGCACACCGAATCCATGCTTCAGAAGCTCAATGCGGAACTCGAGGAGCGCGTGTTGCAACGGACCGCGGAGATCGAGCAGAACCACCGGTTTCAAAGCGCCATTCTCGAACGGATGCAGGACGGCCTGTTCGTCGAGCGCGATGGTCGCGTGGTCTTTGCCAACGACGCCTGCCTCCGTCTCTTCGGCGCGACGGCATCGGTTCAACTTCTCGGCAAGCCGACGGTCGTCCTGTTTCGGCATGACGACCGTCAACTCTTCCAAGGGCAGGCCGCGGCGCTGGCCGAAGCCGGGATTCCGGTGACGGCCATCGACCGGAAAATCGTCCGTCTCGACGGAAACGTTCTTGATGTCGAAGTTGCTGCCGCGCCTTTCGACAGCAACGCCGCTCATGCGACGCTTGTCATTTTGCGCGACATGACCGAGCGCAAGGCGAACGAGAAGCGACTGGTACAGGCGCAGAGAATGGAAGCCATCGGGCAACTGACCAGCGGGATGGCTCACGACTTCAACAATCTGTTCGCCGTCGTCGTCGGCGGTCTCGGGCAACTCGAAAGGGAGATCAAGGACAACGGCAAAGCCCGCGAGCTGTTGGATGTCTGCATGAGATCGAGCCTCCAGGGTGCCGAGCTCATCCACCGGCTCCTCGCCTTCTCTCGGCGCCAGCCCCTGGATCCCAAGATATTCGAGCTCAACGAGCTGGTTACCGGGACCATGGATATGCTGCGCCGGACGTTGGGCGAGCGGATCGATATCCGCATGACTCTCGCCGACGATCTGTGGCCGACGATTGCCGATCCGGTACAGGTGGAGTCCGCTCTCGTCAACCTCGCCATCAATGCCCGAGACGCCATGCCCGAGGGCGGGGTCTTAGGTATCGAGACGGCCAACAAGCCGCTGGACGCGCAGTATGCCGCCGAAAATCCCGAAGTCGCGCCCGGCGATTATGTCATGCTTGCGGTATCGGACACCGGCAGCGGCATTGCGCCGGAGATTCTGAATCGGGTATTCGAGCCGTTCTTCACGACGAAGGAGAGCGGCAAAGGCTCGGGCCTGGGTCTGCCCATGGTGCTCGGCTTCGCCAGACAGTCGCGCGGTCATATCAAGATCTACAGCGAGTTGAATCGGGGCACGGTGGTTTGCCTGTATCTTCCGCGCGCCTATCCCGCCCCGCCTTAGGCGGTCCTGCCGACTCGCGGAGTCGCGCTCCCTCATGGACATGGCGATCCCGGTTGCCGAGACGGGTGCGGAGCGGAAGGCCGGAAGAGGACCGGGTGGACTTATGGCGATCGGGATGACTAGCGTGATGGGTGGCGACCATCGGGGAGACGCTGGTCTTAAGCCTCGCTCGTGGCGCCGAAGCGGAAATGACCGGCCATGCTCGCCAAGCTCACCGTCTGGTACAACACCAAATGCCCGGTCTGTAACGCCGGCATCGACTGGCAGCGCAGCCGGCTGCTGCGTGCGGTGCGGGCCGGCGATGTCGAGTTCCGCGACATCAATCTCGAGCCCGCGGCGCTAACCCGCTTCGGGGCGGACCTGGAAGCGGTGCGCCGCCGGCTTCACGGTGTCGATGCCGAGGGCCGGCTCCATGTCGGCGCCGATTGCGCGATCGAGATCTGGCGCCGCACGCCGGGCGATCGCTGGCTCGGCGGGCTGCTGGGCCTGCCTGTCATCCACCCGGTCGCGCGCTTCACCTATGACCGTTTCGCCGGCTGGCTCTATGGCTGGAACCGGCGGAAGGGGCATTGGTAGAGCGACGTCTCTCGCGCTGCCGCGCTAAAGTCCCGGATCGGTGAGGCCCGGATGATCGTCGGGCCGGCGCCCGAGCGGCCAGCGGAATTTGCGCTCAGGCTCGGTGATGCGCTGGTCGTTGATGCCTGCGACGCGCCGGCGCATCAGCCCCTCCTCGTCGAACTCCCAATTCTCGTTGCCATGCGAGCGATACCAGTTGCCGCTGTCGTCATGCCATTCATAGACGAAGCGCACGGCGATGCGGTTGCCGGTGAAGGCCCAGAGCTCCTTGATCAGGCGGTAATCGAGCTCGCGCTGCCATTTGCGCGTCAGGAACGCCTCGATCGCCTCGCGGCCCTGGAGGAACTCCGCGCGGTTGCGCCAGCGGCTGTCGGGCGTATAGGCCTGGGCCACGCGCTGCGGATCGCGGGTGTTCCAGGCGTCCTCGGCCAGCCTCGCCTTCTGTGCGGCGGTCTCGGCGGTGAAGGGCGGGAGAGGTGGACGAGCCATGTCGATCTCCTTTGATATCCAATGATCGTCGTCTATTCGCCATAGGCGGCGGGGTCGAGCCGGAAAGCAAGGCCTTGCCAGTCGAGGTCGCCCGCGTCCCGCCTGCGGCGATTGTCTTGCGCGATCTGGCGATAGAGATGAAGCGCCGCGCGGTCGTCGAATGCCACGGTATCGCGCCCGAGATGCTCCGCCAGCAACTGGCAGCGCAGCGCCCGCACGACCGGCGGGTCCCAGAAGGACGCGTTCATCTCGGCATTGCCGTTCATCGAATTCCAATGGAGATTGCAGGAGCCGACCGTGGCCCAGCGATCGTCGATCAACATGGCCTTGCCATGGACATAGATGTTGCTCCGCCCACCCTGATTGTCGCGGGCGGCGATCCCGGCCAGCATGAAATTCCCATAGCGGCGGAAGACGGCGAGTTGCTCGAAGAACGGCTTCCATTCGGGATTCCGCCGGGCCTCCCGCACGCGCTCTTCCGGATCGGCGGGGACCAGCATGACGATATCGACGCCGCGCTTCAGGGCCGCCTCGAAATTCGCCGCGACCGCCGGAGTCGGGACCGCCTGGTTCTCGACATAGATCGTATCGCGGGCGGCATCGATGGCCTGGCGATATTGCTCGAAGATGGTCCGTTCGCCGCCGGCGATGTCATAGACCTTGCCGCCGGGCGCCGCATGACCGTCGCGATAGCAACCGGGATGCAGATTGCGCTGGATCTGCACCCGGCTCCCGCCTTGCGGCGCGGAGATCAAGGCGGGGAAGGGCAGAGCATCGGCTTCGCCGTGACCCCAGCGTCCGTCTTCCGCCTGGCGCTCGCTGGCTTCGTTCCAGCGCTGGACGAAATTGTGATGGATGTCGGTCGCGGAAGGACCGCCCAGCTCCAGATAGAGATCGTGGCGGCCGCCTTCGCCCTCATGGCCGGGCGCGCCGATGGCCTTGCCGGTCAGGTTGATGCCGCCGACGAAGGCCGTCTCGGTCGGCTCGCCGGCGTCGATGAGCCAGCTTTTCTGATGCTGGCAGAAGCCCCCCGGCGCCCGGTCCCAGCGGGCGAGGAAGCGCGAGCCGCGTGCACGCAGCATGTCGCGATCGGCCGGCGCGCCGGCGAAGACGCGCCCATAGTCGCTGCTCTCGGGATTGGGGCGCCAGAAGATCACGCGCACATCGAGGCCGCGCGCGACCGCGCGATCGAGCAGATCGAAGAAGGAGCCGCGACCGTCAGGCAGGCGGAAATCCGGCGCGATGAAGGTGACCGTCACCCAGACACGGCGACGCGCGGCTTCGACCGCCTCGCCGATCCGCCGGAAGGCGGGGACGCCATCCACCAGCGGCCGCAGCCGGTTCCCTGTCCGCACGGGGTAGGAGCCGGTCGCGACGAAGGGAATGTAGGACGTGGTGTCGATGGCGGCGGCGGCGGAAGTCATGGGTACCGGGTAGCAGAACGAGGGAAGCAGCCTCGCATCTTTATCCCTTCACCCCTCGAGGGGGAAGGTTGGGAAAGGGGGATGCCAGGCACCCCCTCCCCGAATCCTTCAGCCCAGGCGGGCGGCTTCGACCAGCCGGCGGCCGCGCGCTTCAGCGCCGTCCATCCAGATCTCGAGCGGGCTGGCGGCGGCCCGACCCGAGGGAGCAGCCTGGAGCGCATCGACGTCATGCATATAGACCGCCAGCGCCACCATGTCCTCATGCAGCTCGGTCAGCATGCGATGCGGCAACACCAGATCGGCGTCGTCGCCGACGAGATGGCGCAGGCGGTCGATATGATCGAGACAGCCCAGCACGGCGCCGCCGAGCTTCCGGGTCCGGTCCGCGATCGCATCCATCGCGGCGAGGATCCGCAAGGTCCGCTCGTCCTGCGGCAGGCGATGGTCGCGGAAATAGGGACCCGACAGATGCCAATGAACGGTTTTCGCCCGGGCATAGAGCGTGGAGAGATCCTCGAGCAGCGCGTTGAGCGTGGCTGTGGTCACGACGATCGGCTCGGCACCGCTGCGATCCGACGGGACGGCGAAGAACGGGGCCTCCGCAAGCTGCTGTTGGATGTTCATGGTGCTGTCTCTCTCGCGCGGGTGATCGATGCTGTCGCCACGCTAAGCGAGAGAGCCGCGAAGGGATTGCGCCCCGCTCGCGGGGCTTGAACGTTTCGCGCGTTCCCGCGGGTCTGCTCCCGCGGATGTCCTGGAATTCAGGTCGCGGCCGCATGAGTGGCCGCCCAGGCCAGGCAGAAATCCGCCAGCGTTTCCCATCCCGGTTCGGTCAGGAGCCAGTGAGAGCGGCGCGGCAGGAGCCGCAGGGCGGTCTCGGCCGGCGAGCGAAGATGGGCGCGATAAAGGGCGCGGAGCGCGGAGGGCTCGAGGATGCGGTCTTCCTCGCCGCCGACCAGCAGCAAAGGCGCACGGGCGGGATTGGCGAAATCGATGCCGGTGCCGATTCCCAGCGCGGCTTCGAAGACGATGCGCCCCGCGGTCGGCACCAGAAGGCGCCGATAAGCCACCGCCTGTTCCTCGGCCGGCAAGGTGTGCGCCACGCGCTTGGCGAAGCGTCCCGGGCTCAGGGCCGGCATCCGTTGCCATCCGCCCAGCACCATCAACGATGCGAGCAGCGGCCCCTTCATCGACAGACCGGGCAGGGCGCCACGCGGGGGCAGGGCGGCGAGGCCGACCCCGGCGGCACCGAGCCCGCGGTCGAGCAGCATCTGCATCACCAGCCCGCCGATGGAATGGCCGATGAGAATCGGCGCCGCCGGCAGGTCCTCGATGAGGCGCGCATAATGTTCGACGAGATCGCCGACGCCGAGCGACGTCAGCCGCGGATCGGGTTCCAGCCGCAGCTCGCCGACCGGCCGGTCGTGGCATGGCCAGGCGGGCGAGAGGCAGGGATAGCCGGCCTTCTCGAAGCGTTGCTGCCATCCCTGCCAGCAGTCCGGCGACAGAAACTCGCCGTGGATGAGGATGACGGAAGTCGACATGGCAAGCCCGTGCGTTCAACGCTCCGGGACAGACCGGCGCGTCGCCTCCATGGGCCGCCATCAGCCGTCATCAGGCTTGAACGGGCTTGCGGAAATAAGACTGTTCCTGCGCCGGCCGGCCCGCGCTGCCGCGGACGAATTGTCGCCCTGGCGCGAATCGGTTCGGGAACGGCTATGAGGAGGACGAGGCCGGAGGACGAACGCCGAGGGCTTCCGCGATGCGCACCAGCTCGGCAAAGGATCGCGCGCCCATCTTCTGCATGACATGGCCGCGATGGATCTTCACCGTGACCTCGCTGAGGCTGAGCTCGCCGGCGATCTGCTTGTTCATCAGCCCGGCGGTCGCGAAGGCCATGATCTCCCGCTCGCGCTTGCTGAGGCTCTCGAGGCGCCGGCGCAGCTCCTCGAGCCCGGCCTCGTTGAGGCGCCGGGTCCGATCGCGCTCGATCGCCATCGCCACCGCGTCGAGCATGTCCTGGTCGCGAAACGGCTTGGGCAGGAAATCGATGGCGCCGGCCTTCATCGCCTTCACCGACATCGGAATGTCGCCATGGCCGGTCATGAAGACGATCGGAATCCGATGGTTGGCCTCGGCGAGCTGTCTCTGGAAATCGAGGCCGCTGATCAGCGGCAGCCGCACATCGAGCACGAGGCAGCTGGCGGTCTCCGGGATGCCTTTCTGCATGAGCTCCTTCGGCGCGCCGAAGGCCTCGACCTTGTAGCCCACCGACCGCAGCAGGCTGTTCAAGGCGCTGCGCACGGCGCCATCGTCATCGACGATGACGACCAGGGTCGCTTCGTCCGGATTCTCCAGATTCGGTATCGTGTTCGTGCTCATTCCTTGTCCTTCGCCACCGCCAGCAGAATATGAAATGTCGCGCCATGGTCGGCGTTGTTTTCCGCCCAGATCCGGCCGCCATGCGATTCGACGATCGAGCGACAGATGGAAAGCCCCAGCCCGATGCCTTCCTGCCGCGTGGTGAAGAAGGCGTCGAACAACCGCGGCATCGCGTCGGCCGCGATTCCGGCGCCATAGTCGCGCACGGAGATCCGGATCGAGCCCGGCGCATCAGCCTGCGATTCGACCATCACCTGTCGCGGCCGGTCGATGACGGTTTCCATCGCATGCATGGCGTTGATCGTGAGATTGATCAGCATCTGCTGCAGTTGAATCCGGTCGATGTGCAGGAGCGGCAGGGACGATCCCAGCTCGAGCCGCAAGGCGACACCATGCTCGGTGGCCTCGCGCTCCACCAGCAGGGCGACTTCCTCGATCACCTCGTTGACATCGAGCGCCACGATCTGGGGATCGGCGCGGCGCGCCAGATCGCGCAGCCGCTGGACCACGGCCCCGGCGCGCCGGCCCTCGGCGATGCTGTGCTCGATGCAGGCCCGCACCTCGCCCAACTCGGGCGGCTCGCGATTGAGCCAGCGCAGGGAGGCTTCGCCATTGGTCACGATCGCAGCCAAGGGCTGATTGACCTCATGCGCGATCGAGGCCGTCAGCTCGCCCAACGTCGAGATGCGGGAGACATGGGCGAGCGCCGATTGCGCCTGCTCCAGCGCGCGCTGCGCCCGCTCGCGCTCCGTAATGTCGAGCACGCTGATCAGCACGTTGCGATAGGAGTCGCTTTCCGGCGGAAAGATCGCCGCCATCAGGATCGCGCGGCGGTCGCCGTCGGCGGTCTGGATCGCCGTCTCATACTCGAATGAATGCGCGCCGTCGAACATGGCGCAGAGCTGCTCGCGGAAGGAGTCGGTGGTCTCGGGCAGGAAGTAGTGGCGCAGCGAGGAGATCGCCTGCGCCTTGTCGCGCGCGCCGAACAGCCGGACCGCCGCTTCGTTCACATCCAGGATCTGCACCATGGCGACGCAGTTCTGCACGAAGGACGGATGATCCGCGAGATAGCCGCGGATATCGGTGATGCCGCGCTGCTTCAGGGTGCGCAGGGCGGAGCGGACCGCGCTGTAATCCTCCTCGAAGATCGAAACGCCCGCCGTCTGGAAGATGTTTCGATAGCGCCGCTCGCTTTCGCGCAAGATCGCCGTCGCGCGCTGGCTGCGTAGCGCCAGCAGGCTGGTGATGGCGATCGCCGACAAGCTGACCATGCAGCGAAGCATCGGATCGCCGTCGAAATTCAATCCATGGCCGATCAGGAACGCGATCATCGTCAGCGCGGCGCAGCCGAACGACACCAGGATGATGCCCCGACGGTCGCAGAAATCGACCGACATCATGATGACGACGGCGTAGAGCACCGCGACCGCGATGCCGGCGGGGCTGATCGTGTCGAAGAGGAAGATGGCGGCGGCGAGCGCGAATGCGAACGCGATCCGGACCTTGGAGACGCCGGCCGGTATCGTCAGGAACCGGCGGCGCGGGGGCGGGGTGGTGGGGCCGCTGTCGGCCGCTGACTGCAGTGCCACGGGCTTTCGTCTCGCGGGTTATGGGCTGGGGAAGAGCCGATCATAACCCATGCCCGCGCCCGCCTCGCAGCCGGAAATCGGCGGCGAAATGCCCCTTTGCGGCACGCCATACCTTGGTATGAGCGGGTGACACTAGCGTCCTAGCCACCCCTCCCTCCGTAGAATTGTTCGTAGCGGCGATTGATCCGATCTTCAGGGTGTCAACAAGAGCTTCCGGGTCGCGAAGGGCGCGGCCGAAGCGGGCACCATCAGAAGGGATCCGTCATGTTCCGAGAGACATCGAGCGCCGCCAAGAGCCAGACCCCGAACGCAGCCTTCTTCCCGGCGGCGCCGGTCGGCCTGGGCGACGTCCAGGCCACGGTGGTCCAGCTCCTGACCAGCGCCAGCGGTTATCTCGAGCGCGACCAGGGCGCGGCACGGCGTTGCCTCAACCGTGCCACAAGCCTCCTGGAATCGCTCAAGCCGGCGAACGATGTCGAAGCCGAGGACGGCCCCGCCTATCTGGCCCGCGGCGGGCTGGCCCCCTGGCAGATCAACCGCCTGAAGGCGCTGGTGGAAAGTCAGCTGGCCTCGGCGATTACCCTGGAAGAGATGGCCGACCTCTGCCGCTTGAGCGTCAGCCACTTCGCGCGGGCCTTCAAGATCAGCTTCGGTGAGCCGCCGCATGGTTATGTGGTGCGCCGGCGGATCGCACGCGCCCGGGAGATGATGCTCGCGACCGAGGAGCCCCTGAGCCAGGTGGCGCTGGATTGCGGCTTCGCCGATCAGTCCCATTTCTCGCGGCTGTTCCGCCGGCAGGAAGGCTCCAGCCCGAGCGCCTGGCGCCGGGCGCATGGCGCCAAGCCCGAGACCCTGAAATCGACGGTATCGGTGGCCCGCCGGACTGCCGGATCCGAACCGATGCAGGCCGGCGCCTGAGGCGACGGCCGGAGGCCGGGCCGCCCGGCCCGGTTTCATCACGAGCTCCCGCTGGCTTTCCCCCCAGCCAGCGGGCGGGGCGTCAGGCCTAGTCTAGCCTGGCTCCCATTACTGGCAGGGCCCGCAGTCTTCCCCCCGGCTGCGGGCCCTGTGTCTCTCCCCCTCCCTCCAGTCCCTGGCCGGCCCCCGATCAAGGGGAGTAGCATCGCTTCTCCAACCTCGATGGGGAGAAGCAGCATGTCTGTCGCCCGTGTCACAAAATTGACCGCCAGTTCGTCGAAGGGCTTTCAAGATGCCGTGGATGCCGCCGTCAAGCGCGCCGCCAAGACGTTGCGCGGGATCACCGGCGTCGAGGTGATCAAGCAGAAGGCCAAGGTCTCGAAGGGCAAGATCGAGGAATATCGCGTCACGCTCGAGGTGACGTTCATTCTCGAATAGAGATCGCGCCGGCGCGGCCGGTGCCAGCGACCCTGCAAGAAGCGGCCCCAGGCGAAATCCCGGGGCCGTTTTGCGGTGTGGCGGCATCCCGGCTCAGGCGCCCGTCCCGCGCTCGCGCCGGATCCGGTGCCCTCAAGGCTTGGGGAAGAAACGGTTTGCCGGTCGCGGCAGCCCCAGATTCTCGCGCAAGGTCCGGCCCTCATAGTCCTTCCGGAACAGGCCGCGGCGCTGCAGCTCCGGCACGACGCGATCGACGAACTCGTCGAGCCCGCCGGGCAGATAGGGGAACATCACGTTGAAGCCGTCGGCGCCCTCCGTGACGAGCCATTCCTCCATCTGGTCGGCGATCATGGCGGGCGTTCCGATCATCTCCAGCGTGCCATAGCTGCCGCCGACATACTGCGCGAGCTGCCGGACGGTGAGGTTCTCCCTCTTCGCCTTCAGGATCAGCTTCTCGCGTGCGCTCTTGCTGGCATTGCTCTCCGGAATCTCGGGCAGAGGCCCGTCGAGATCGAATTTCGAGGCGTCATGGCCGAGCTGGACCGAGAGCGAGGCCATGCCGCTGTCCGGATGGACCAGCGCGTCGAGCCGGACCTTCTTCTCGCGCGCCTCGTCCAGGCTGTCGCCCACCACGACGAAGGCGCCCGGCATGATCTTCAGATGGTCGCGTGAACGCCCGACCTTCTCCATGCGGCCCTTCACATCGGCATAGAAGCGTTGGCCGTCGGCGAGGTTGTTCTGGCCGGTGAAGACCACCTCCGCCGTTTCGGCCGCGATCTGGCGGCCGGCCTCGGAGGAGCCTGCCTGCACGATCACCGGCCAACCCTGGATCGGCCGCGCGATATTCAGGGGCCCGCGCACCGAGAGATCGCGGCCCTTGTGGTTCAGGACATGCAGCCGGTCGGGGTCGAAATAGATGCCGGTCTCGACATCGCGGATGAAGGCGTCGTCGGCCCAGCTGTCCCACAAGCCGGTGACCACGTCGAAGAATTCGCGGGCGCGGCGGTAGCGCGTCGAATGCTCGACATGCTCGTCCAGCCCGAAATTCATGGCCTCATGCGGGTTGCCGGAGGTGACGAGGTTCCAGCCGGCGCGCCCGCCGCTGAGATGGTCCAGCGACGCGAATTTGCGCGCGACATGATAGGGCTCGTTATAGGTGGTGGAGGCGGTCGCGATCAGCCCGAGCCGTTCCGTCACCACCGCCAGGGCCGGCAGCAAGGTCAAGGGATCGAACGAGGTCACGGTGGCGCTGCGCTTCAGCGCCTGCATCGGCATGTTGAGCAGCGCCAGATGATCGGCCATGAAGAAGGCATCGAAACGCCCGCGCTCCAGCGTCTGGGCGAAGCGCTTCAGATGCGCGAAGTTGAAATTGGCGTCCGGAAAGGCACCCGGATAGCGCCAGGCGGCGGTGTGGATGCTGACAGGGCGCATGAAGGCGCCTAGACGCAACTGTCGTGAGCTTGCCAATGATCCGATCCTTGTGTTTGCCGGCGGAACGCGGTCGAGGGTGGCCCCGGCGCCAAAAACATGTTCACGAACGGCGGCATCGGCAAGTGACGGCTTGTCCCGCCGCCGCGGCAGCCGCGGTGATTTGTGAAGCGCCCGACAGGCAGAGCGGCGCCGGGCACCGGCGGCCGACCTGGTATCGCCCCGGTAACAAACCGCGCGGCGGCGCCTTTCAGGAGCAGGAGCCGTCGTCCGGATCGATCGGGGTCGGATGGGGGCCCGTCCGGGCGCAAGAAAAGCTTTAGGAAGAAGGCAAGAAAATATTCTTCCACCGCCCCCGCGCCGGGGGACGCCCGCGGCAGGGGATATGACAGAAGTCTTAGCCCTTCCCACCGCTGCCGGTTGGCGCGCCATCCAATTTCCGGCGCTGTGAGTTCGTTGTGACATAGGTCGAGTCGAGGCCAGAAAGGTCGCCTGCCGACTATCCCACCGAAACTTCATTGGCATGAAAGGCGCGCCGTCCCGCGAATGAAGGCAAGCTGATGGCGGCAAGGTGACCCTGCGCATCGACAGGTGCGCTGGGGAAGGGTGGGGTGCGCATGGCCTGGGAGCCGCACGCAGCGCGGAAGACATTGGGCTGGCAGCCGCCGGCCGCTGCGCGCGAGCGGGTGGATTCCCTGATGCCGGTCTATCGCCGCTTCGTCACCGGTACGCTCGAGCCCATCGTCAAAGCCTATTACCCCGCGCTGCTGGAGAATGCCGGCAACGAATACCGGAAGATGGTCGAGCTCAGCACCAAGATGATGCTGGTCGGCCATGCCTGCACCGAGATCGCCGACTATCCCTATGACGAGCGCCGGCAGCGCATCACCTGCCTCTATGGCTGCTGCTGTTTCCTGGCCGACAGTTTCCTCGACGATTTCGGCGAGGAGGCGACCCGGGCCTATGTGACGCGGCTGGAGCTGCTCTTCACCACCGGCTGGTTCGAGGTCAGGAACGAGCGCGAGACGCTTTTCTATGTCGTGGTCTCGCGGCTCTTCGCCGAGCGCGACATCCTCGAGCCGACCCTGCGCCAGGCGATCCTGCGGCTGTTCGAGGCCCAGCGACGCGACGTCGAGATGCGCGGCCTCGAAGCCGAGATGAAGGCGCTGCCCCGCGCCCGGCGGCTGGCGCGGCTGAAGCGTCTGGCCCGCGACCGCAGCGGACACGCCATCATCCTGTTGTCGGCGTTCCTGCTGCCGAACCTGTCGCTGGATTACATCCGGCACATCTTCGTCGCGGGCGCGCTCATCATGTTCATCGACGATCACGGCGACTGCTATGCCGATCGCGCCGACCGCCGCGTCACTTACATGAACGCGCTGGGCCGGCCGGAGCAGGCGCTGCGGCGGATCTTCTCCTCCCACATCCAGAAACTGATGCAGGGCCTGCGCCCGGCCGCCGGCCGCGACCTGCTGATCGCTTTTCTGACTCGCTACTACGTGACGCGCCTGCAGAAGCATCGGGAACAGCGCCGCCTGCGAGGGCCGGCCTGGGCCGTCTATGAATAAGCCCAGCCCCGGCGGCTCGATCGGCGACTTCGTCGCCCTGAAGATCCAGGAGCTCTACAAGGAGAGCAAGATCGACGCCCGCGAGGCGCTGCTGAAGATCGACAATCGCGAGGAGGCGGCGCAGGCGCCGTTCCAGTTCGATCCGGCGGCGGGCCTGCTCCATCGCCGCGACTGCAAGGCGATTCCCGAGGGCGCCCGCACCGCGCTCTACGGCGTCTGGAAGATCTCCCCGGTCGAAAGCCGCTTCGCCTGCCCGCGCTGCAATCCAGCCGGGGCTGCCGAGAAGAACGGGGCGGAGAAGAACAGCGCGGAGAAGCCGGAACCGGAAAAGAAGACGGCGGCGGGCACGTCGGAATCGGAGCGTGCCGGTCCCGAGAAGAACGGCAAGGCCCCCCAGGGCGACGTCGCCGACCTGCTCTATGGCGTGCTGTCGATCGTCAACCAGTTCAGCGGCGTGCTGCGCGAGCGCGGCAAGGAGTTCCGCAAGGGCGGCGATGGCGGCCGGATCAAATCCGAGATCGAGGGTTTCTACGCCAAGCTGGGCGAGCGCGAGAAGGGTCTCGTGCTCATGACCCTGCTCTCACTCGACGAGATGACACGCAAGATCCGCGATCTCGACCAGGACTTGAACGGCGCCGCCAAAGCGAATGGACATGCTGCCAACGGGCACGACAAGAGCGGGGCCGCATCCCACGGCAGGGAGACGCACGAATGATCGGCAAGGCGCCCGGATCCAAGGAGGAGAACTGATGGCCAACATCACCTTGTCCATCCGGCTCGGGCCGCTGGTTCATTTCGAGGTGGTCGGCGATTCCTGCGAGGAGATCAGCCGCGCGCTCCATGGCTTCGAGCATCTGAACAAGACGGTCGGCACCATGTTCAGCGATCTGGCCGAGCGGGTTTATCCCGATCTCGAGAAGGCGGCCGAGGCCGGCAAGCCCCGCGAGTCCGGAGAGAGCGCGTCATGACGCTGAAATCCAAGATCGAGCTGCACGGCCATCCCGACCTCAAGCTGCGGGCCAAGACCGACCCGATCGAGCTCGATCTGCGCTGCGAGGGTGCCTTCAAGCTCTCGACCGGCCCGATCCGCGCGCGGATCGACAAGATCCCGGTCACGGTGCGGATCCCGTTCCTGGCGCGGGCGCATGGCAATGTCCAGGCGATGACGGTCGGCCCCTTCGACGTCCAGATCGATCCCTTCGACGCCAAGCTCAAGATGGTCGAATGCTGGGCCAGGGCCAAGATCGGCAAGGATGGGCTGCAGGTCGACCTCGCCGGCATCGGTGCCTGCAAGCTCGATGTGGAGCTCAGCGCGGAACTGCCCAAGAAGGTCCTGGGCGCCGCGCTCAAGAGCGCGCTCGAGAGCGGCGAGGAGAGCTGAGCCCCGCGATGCGCCCCCATCAGCACGGAACCCACGGCCATCATCCGCCCCCGGCGATCACCGAGGTGACGCATCATGTGGTCGCGCGCCATCAGGTCGAGATCGAGATCTCGCCGCCGCGCGTGGAGCTGGCCTTCCGCGACGAGCGCTTCGTCAACCCGATCAACACGCAGGTCCGCTTCGAGGCGAAGGTCTATAACTCGCGCCGCGGCGCGAGCTGGGAGGTGCTGAGCCCGGCGGGCGGGCCCGGTGCCGGCAGCATCGACCCGCAGGGCCTCTACCGGGCGCCCAACAAGGGCGGGCTCGCCAGCCCCTTCACCGATCTCGTGGTCGCGACCGCGCTCGAGGATCCGCTGCGCAAGGCCTTCGCCTGGGTCACGGTCATCGGCATCGGTCCCGAGCCAGCGCCGACCCCCGTGATCGAGATCTGGCCCAAGCGCGCCACGCTCTATTACGCGCAGGGCGATCACAACGCCTATATCGACGATTCCAACAAGATGCAGCTGTTCGAGGCGCGGTTGAGCCACACGGCCGGCACCGCCATCGAATGGCTCGTCGATGGGGTGCTGCAGGCCGGCACCGCGCCGACCTTTCTCTACAAAATGCCCAATCTCGGCGGCACGCATCTGGCGACGGTCCGCGCGCGCGTCCAGGCGCAGCCGGGCGTGTCCGACGACGCGAAAGTGCTGCAGCTGAACTATGTCTGGCCCGGCCTGCTCTGAGCCGGGTCGCAGGAGAGCGCCATGGATGTCGATGTCAATAAAGTCAAAAACATAGATCCGGTGCGGATCTCGGAGGTCCGCAACATCGATCCGGTGACGATCGCGAAGGTGCAGAAGATCGCGCCGGCCGCGGTCCATATCAAGGAACTCAACAATATCGATCCATTCTCGATCGAATCCCTGCGGATCGACCGGGTCCATAACCTCGACCCGCTCCAGGTCGAACGCTTCAATGTCACCAGCATTCCGACCGTCAATCTGTCGCTGAGCCGGCTGCCCTCGGTCGATCTCAATGTGAAGCGCGTGCCGCCGGTGGCGATCGCGCTCCAGCAGAACATCGATCTCTGCTCGAACTACACCGTGCATACGCGCTTCTTCGGCTTCGAGATCCTGCGCATGACCCTGCATGGCACGACCAAGCTGGTGCCGAAGGACAAGCATCGGCGCGAGCAGTCGAAGAGCGACGATCGCAGCTATACCGATGTCGCGGCCGCCGGCAATCCCGGCATCCCGGTACGGATCTCGGAGAGCTGCACGGTCTCCCAGGTCGCAGCACCGCGCCCGCCGGCGCCCCATCGCGACCATGCGCACCGCCTCGATCGCGGACCCCCGCCGCACTTGGCGGCGCAGCGCCGCCCGGCCATGCATGCCGGCGCGCCGCGCTTCCAGTTCCCGGCGCAAGCCGCACCCAGCCCCGATCCGCATCGCCCGTTCGATGCGACCGGTGGCAGCTCCGTCAGTTCGGGGAGCTAGGCCATGGCCGCGAACCCCTGTACCTGCCCGCAATGCCGTGCCGCCGCGCTGCGAGAGAACATGATGGCGTTGCCCGCCGCCGCCTTTTACGCCGGTGCCGCCAACGCCGCCGCCGTCCGGCATCTGATCCATCGCATGATCTGGGATCGTCCCTGGCCGCCGGCACCGGCGCAAGCCGGCCCGATGATCCATCGTTATCGCTATAGCTGCATCCCGCCGCTCCCGGGCGGCGATATCTGCTGAGAGAGGCTGCCATGGCTGCCACCAACGACGCGGAGGGCTCCGGCCCACGGACCGCGGAGAAGCCGCCGCCGAAACCCGAGGGCGGGCTCGATTTGCGCGAGAAGGTCGACCAGATGGGCATGATCCTGGCCAAGGGGCTGGATCTGGCCGAAGCCGGCGTCAGCCTCGGCGTCACCATCGTCAACCGCATCGGCAGCGCCGCGCAGCAGCAGGTGATGGAGCGGATGGCGGCCGCGATGCAGCGCGAGGGCGAGCCCGAAGCGGCACCGCCGCCGATGCCCGAAGCGGCCGAGCCGCCGCCGGCGGAAGCCGCCGCCTTCTTCATCACCAACCGCCTGCCGCTGGCACCGGGCGGCACGGTCAAGGTCTCCTTCTCGATCAACAATGATTCGATGGTGGCGCCGAAGAAGGTGAGCCTGCGGATCGAAGGCTTTCAGGGCGAGACCACCGGTGCCTCGCTGCCGGCGGCCACCATGTCGATCAAGCCCGAGACCAAGGCGATCGCCCCGGTCGATTTCGAGAAATTCGTGCTGCGCGGCGCGGTGCCGGCGGAGACGCCGCCCGATGTCTATTTCGGCTGGATCCTGGTTTCGTCCGAGGACGAGCTGCGGATTCCGGTCCGGCTCGTGGTGTCGTCATGAGGGCCCTCGTCTCGTGAGTGGCGAGCACATCCATGACGTGGTGGTGGTGGGCGCCGGTCCCGGCGGCAGCAGTGCCGCGGCCTTCCTCGCGCGCGAGGGGCTGGACGTGCTGCTGCTCGATCGTTCGGAATTTCCGCGCGACAAGGTCTGCGGCGATGGGCTGACGCCCCAGGCGGTCTATTGGCTGGACCAGCTGGGCTGCGCCGACGAGGTGATGGCGCAGACCGAAGCCTGTATCCGCGATTGCGACCTCTTCATCAATGGCAAGCATCTCCTGACCGGCGGCTTCCCGGTCGGCACCGCCTATCCGGATTTCGCGATCCTGCTGGACCGCAAGCGCTTCGACGACACGCTGCGGCGCAACGCGATCGTCAAGGGCGCAACGTTCGAGGGTGGGCGGATCCTGCGCGAGGTCCAGGTCGGGCGTGACGCTGTCGAGCTCACCTGCCAGACCCGCGAAGGAACCCGGAGCTTCAAGGGCCGGATCGTGATCGGTGCCGACGGCGTCTCCTCGACCGTCTCCCGCGCCATCGGCAACACGCTCAAGACCGGCGCCATGGCGCTTTCCTTGCGGGCTTATTACCGCGACGTCGAATGCGAGGGCGCGCAGATCAAGGTCTATTTCGACCGCGATTACTTTCCTGGCTATGGCTGGCTGTTCGTCGACGACAAGGGTTTCGCCAATGTCGGGCTCGGCTACGCGGTCGACCGCAATTTCTCGATGCCGGGCAAGCTCGCCGAGGATTTCCGCCGCTTCCTCGACCGCGAGCTGGGGACGATGCTGCGCCATGCCACGCGCTGCGGCGCGCCCTCGGGCGGATCGGCCGCTTTCTTCAAGCCCAACGCGATCCTGGCCGACCGGATCATGCTGGTGGGCGATGCCGCCAACCATGCCGACCCGCTCAATGGCGGCGGCATCCACAAGGCGATGGAAAGCGCCTTCTTCGCCGCCGAGACGGCGGTGGCGGCACTCGCCGCTGGCGATTGCTCGGCGCGGGGCTTGCGCGCCTATGAGCGGCGCTGGGGCCGGCATGTGGGATTCGACTGGCAGACGGCCGAGCTCTTCCTCTCCATCGCCAAGAATCCGCACTTACGCGATTTCTGCCTCTTCACCCTGACGCAGATCGGACGGCTCACCGATGCCGACCGGCAGTTCCAGGAATTCTGCAGCGGCGTCTTCAGCGGCGCCATCTCGCAGAGCATCTGCCTCTCGCCGCGCGCGCTCTATCACGCCTTCCCCAAGGACCCGCGCGTCTGGCAGACGATGTTCGCGGCCGAGGGCGGCTCGATCCTGGGGCCGATGCGCATCGCGCGGGGTGCGGCGCAGAGCCTGGGGCTCGCCGGTGCGGAAATGGTGCGCGATCCGCTGGCCAACCTCGATTGGGGCATCGAGGTCGCGACCAAGGCGGTGCGGCTGGTCCAGCGCGGCGTGGCGGAGACGCCGGGCCTGACGCAGCCGGCCGGAATCCATCACACGTCATTGCAGCGGCAGGGTCGCATCGCGGCACCCGCCTGAAAGAGGAGTCGGCAGCATGGCATCGATCTTGGACTCGATCGGAAAGCTGGTTCACGGGACCGCGACGTCGCTCATCGACAATCAGGTCACGGACAAGCTCGCCGACGCGATCAACACCGCCGTGAAATCGGGCTTCGACGTGATCAAGGACAGCCTGAAGGTGGTTCAGGACGTGACGAAACCCGCGGACGACACACCGCCCAATGGCGGACCCTGAAGGAGGATCAGCGATGCATCACTCACCGAGCGGATATCATGGCGGCGGCTGCCAGAGCTGGAGCGGTCCCTATTACATCGCGTTCTTCGCGGTGCCGGTGCCTTGCGCGCCGGTCGATTGCAAGCCCGCCTGCGCCGAGATGGTCGTGCCGCGCGAGGTCGAGGTCGATCCGGCGGGCTCGCCCAAGCAGGGCTTCGTCGGTGGTCATAGCGACACGCATCTGACGCTGGAGTATCTGGTCGATGCCGGCGCGCCGGCGCCCCAGGTCGAGATCACGCTCGAATCGGGCGGCACCACCCAGACCTGGACCGCGACCGACTTGGCCGAGGGCTATCACAGCGAGGAGGCGTTCCTCGCCGCCGACGCCGGCACGAAGGTCACGATCTCGGTCACCGACGCGGTGGCGCGGTTGCGCTGGTGCGAACGGATCTGCTGCTGAACCCATCCGACAGAAGGAGTAGAGGCCAATGCATCCCGCACATCCGCACTATACCGGCCAACCGGGGTTTCCTGGGGGTCATCAGGGTCCCATGATGCCGGGGATTCCGATCTATCCGGGCCAGATGGGCCATGGCTTCTGTCACGGCTGCGGCCATCCGAAATCGAAATGCGTCTGCGGCTGCCGCGAATGCCGCAAGGAATCGAAGGAGGTGCTGGTCAAGGCCGACACCAAGATCGGCGATCTGCGCGGCACCGCAGCCTTCACCGCGATGATGCAGAGCCATGCGAGCGCGCCCATCGTGATGAACATGGCGCCCGCCGGTTTCACGCAAGTCAATGTCGGCGGCCGCGAGACCGTGGCGCTCGACGCGGCCGCGGCGGCGCTGACGGCGGGGCTCGGCACCGCCTTCATCGGCGGCAGCTGCTGCGTCCATCTCTCGGTCGAATACATGCCGACCACGCCGACGGCGCAGTCCCTGATCGCGGTGCTGGTGCAGGACAGCGACGGCACGCTGCTCGCCTGGGGCAAGACCGAGAAACCCGGCGTGGGCTACCAGATCAAGGAATGCATCATCACGACCAAGCCCGGCGCCACCGTCACCATCCTCGTCGTCAATATGACGGCGCGGTTGCGCTGGTGCGAAGTGTTCAGCTGCTGATCCGAAAACCGATCGAGGGAGGCGTCACATGGCCAGAGCCACCAAGCCCGGCGGCAGCCGCAAGGACAACAAGCCGGCGGCACCGCCGCAGGGCAAGACCAAGGCACAGGAGGAGCTCGACCGCTTCCGCGCGCGCTCGGCCGCCACAGCGGCACCAGGCGCCGCAGCGCCGTCACCCTTCCCGACGATGATGCCCTGGATGATGCCGGCGGGCCCCGGCGGCGCGCCCGGCTGGGCCCTGCCGCCCTCGGTCATGCCCTATCCGGGGATGCCGTCGATGCCGGGATTTCCGTCGCTGCCGACCCTGCCGACCGGCGGCCCCGGAATCGGCGACCAGGTCGGCTCGACCCTGGGCCTCGGCATGAATGTGGTGAACCAGCTCCTCGCGGGCAGCCTCCGGCTGCTGCAGGGATTGGCCGGCGCCGGTTACGGCTACGCGCCCGCGGCCTGGGGCGGCCATGGCGGCGGTCATGGTCAAGGCTGCGGATGCGGTTGTGGCGGCGGTTGCGGCTGCGGCGGGTGCGATTCCTGCGGCTCCGACTGCTGCGGCCCCAACTGCTGCGATGTCATGGGGGTTGGCGGTTGCTGCCGGCCCAGCGTCGGGAATTGTTGCTGAGGCGGCGTCGGCGCGCTCGCGGGTGTGCGACCTAGTCGTCCTGCATTTCTTGCAGCAGGTCGAGAAGCAACCGGGTTGGGAGCTGAATGCGTTCGCGCGGCAGCGAGATGACATGGATATCTGACGTGAACCGCTCCGCCTCGCGCAGGACCGGCCACAGCAGGCCTTGTGCAACCTCGACCTGCACGAACGCCTCGGGCAGAAAGCATAAGCCGACGCCTTGGATGGTCAGCCGCTTGGCTTCGTCGAGATGTTCGGACTGTCCGGCGACGACCCGTCCCAATCCATATTGAAGCCGATAGCGGCTGATGACATCCGGTTCGTCGCCGCCTGTCATGATGAGACCTTCGTCTGCGATCTCATCAGGGGTCGCTGCCGTCTTGCCGAAGGATGGGTGGGGGCGGCCACAATAGAGCTGGACCGGCTCGGCATAGAGCAGGCTGTACTCGAAATCCGCATCGAGAAATCTGGCAGGCCCGATGCCGATATCGGCGAGCTGACGCGTCAACCGACGCGTCACATCCGCCCACGGCACGATGTCGACGCCGATCTGCACCTTCGGATAGCGCTGGTGATAGGCGGCGATGACCCGGTCATATCGCGGACTGGTGATGCTGGTAATGGCGGCGATGCGCAGATGCCCGATCACTTCGCCAGGCAGGTTGGCGAGGCGATCCGGCAATCCACCGACACGCTGAAACAGCTCCTCACAGGCATTGGCGACAACCATGCCCTCTGGCGTGAGCTCGAAGTGATTCGAGGCCCGCGTGCATAGTGCAGCGCCGAGATGTCCTTCCAGCCGCCGCAAGGCCAGGCTGACGGCGGGTTGCTTGCGGCCCAGTTTCTGGGCGGCGCGCGTCAGGTTCCCCGATTGGACGATCACATGAAATGTGTGCAGCAGGTTCCAGTCCAGATTGCGCAGGAATCGATCCTGGATCGAAGGGGCGGCCGACCGTGCCATGGGCCTAGGGTCCTGAATTGGGGAAAACCAGGGGTGCAGGCCTGTTTCTGGCTTACTCCATTAATTCAGTCAATGATCGGTATTGACCGTTCCTCGATTGGCGCAGGCCGGCCGATTCCCAGAATTGCGTCATGCGTTCGCCCTCGGAATCCGCATCGCCATTCGCTCTTTCGGACGATCCTCCTGCCGCTCCGGAGTGGCTGGTCGGGCTTTGGTGCCGGGAATCGATCCGGTTTCCGGACGGCTCCAAGGACGACACCACCCGCGTTTGCTGGGGGCAGACCCGCCGGCTCTATGTCGATCTCCGAATTCCCCAAGATCGACCGCAAGCAGAAGGCCGGCGTTCCTTTGACGATTTCAGCCTGACCGAGCTTCACCGACTGGCCGAACAGAAGGGGTTCGCCGGTCACATCACGATGGCCGACGGACTCTGTTCCTGGGTTCGCTATATCGACTACCGGCCGGACACGGGGCGGTCTGACGCCGGGCGGCTTCGGATCGAGGGGGACACACTTTACGAGGAAGGCGATCCGACCTCGATTCTCGCCAGTGCTTATCAGGAGATCTATCACCGCGAGCGTCATGCGACCCGGCTCTGCGCCGCGCTGCGATTGGTCGAGCACCAACCAGCCTCGGCGACCCCCGACGCGACCGGCGCCATCCTGATCATGATCGACGATCGATTTCTGTTCGCGCGACCGCGTCAGCAATCGTTGCCGCCCGCGCAGACCTTGCGCGAACTGGTCGAAGCCGCCGGCAATGATCGCGCTCTGATTCACGCCTATCTCGATTGCGAAATCTCGCTCGGTGGTATCGCGGGGTCCTATCGGCCCTGGACCATCGCCAGATCCACGCTGCCCTTCAGGGAAAGCGCACGGCTCTGGGGCCAGGGCTCCGCCCGGCTGTCCGACGATGGTCATTGGGTGATCCAGGAGAGCGAGGGCGGTCACTGCCACTGGCGCCTGATTGAATCGACGCTTCCAGGTCACGACCTGGTGCGCTTGATCAACGAATGAAACCTCTCCCGGCCGGCAGAAGGCAGGGCGGACGCCTTCCGCCTTTCGCGGCCGTTCTTGCACTCGACTCTCGGAGCTCTTGATGCGTCTTGCGGTCGATACTGGAGGCACCTTCACCGATCTCGTCATCGAGGACGGTGATCGTTTGCATCTGTTCAAGGCGCCGACCACGCCGGCCAATCCCATCGACGGCATCATCGACGTCATCGATGTCGCCGCGAATGGCTTGTCTTTGTCGCGGCAGGTGCTGCTGCAACGAACCGATCTGTTCGTGCATGGCACGACGACCGCCACCAATGCGGTTGTGACCGGGCGCACCGCCAAGACGGCTTTCCTCACCACGGCGGGACATCCGGACATCCTGGTGCTGCGCGAGGGCGGTCGGATCGGTCTGCCGCTGTTCGACTATTCGATTGAATATCCGAAGCCCTATTTGCCACGCGCCCTGACGTTCGAGATTCCAGAGCGGGTGGGGCCGGATGGCCAAGTCCTGCTCGCGTTGAATGAAGTCGTTGCTCGAAAGGTGATGGAGCGGATCGCCAGTACGGGCGTCGAGGCGATCGCGGTCTGTCTGCTTTGGTCGATCGTCAATCCCGACCATGAATTGCGGCTCGAAGCCCTCATCAAGGAGCGGTTGCCTGAGGTCGCAGTCAGTCTTTCTCATCGCGTGAACCCCTCCTTGCGGGAATACCGCCGCGCCTCGGCGACGGCGATCGATGCCTCGCTCAAGCCGATCATGGGGCGCTATCTCGGTGGGTTGGAGAGCCGGCTGCGGCAGGAAGGCTATAACGGACGTCTCTTAGTGGTGACGTCGCAGGGCATGATGAAGGATGCGGCCGAGGTCGCGGCCGCGCCGATCCACGCCCTCAAATCGGGGCCCGCCATGGCGCCGGTTGCGGGCCGGCATTTCGCCACGATCGCCGGTCTCGGCGACGTCGCCATCGTCGCCGATACCGGGGGAACGACTTACGACGTCGCGCTGGTCCGGCATGGACGGATCCCCGAGACGCGTGAGACCTGGATCGGTCGTCCCTATCTCGGCCATATGACAGGCTTCCCGTCGATCGACATCCGCAGTGTGGGTGCTGGCGGCGGCAGCATCGCGCGCGTCGACGAGGCGGGCCTGCTGCATGTCGGGCCGGACAGCGCCGGCGCCGTACCGGGACCGGCCTGCTATGGCCGGGGTGGCGACAAACCGACCGTCACCGACGCGGCTTTGACGCTAGGCCACATCGATCCGGGTTTTTTTCTGGGCGGGCGCATGAAACTCGATCTGGATCTAGCTCGCCGCGCGATCGACTGCCATGTGGCAAAACCATTGGATCTGAGTGTTGAAGCCGCCGCCGCGGCGATCCTGGTTCTGGTCACCGAGACCATGGCCGGCGCCATTGAAGACATCACCGTCAATCAGGGTATCGATCCGCGCGATGCCGTGCTCGTTGGCGGTGGCGGAGCCGCGGGCCTCAACAGCGTCGCCATCGCCCGGCGCCTTCATTGCAGCCGCGTGCTGTTCCCCGATGCGGGTGCAGCCTTGAGTGCTGCCGGTGGCCTGCTTTGCGCCTTGAGCGAGGACTTCTCGGAGTTCCGGATGGCGACGTCGCGGCAGTTCGATTTTGCTGCGGTGAATGCCGGATTGGGCCGCCTCCAATCGCGGGTCGATAAATTTCTCACCGGCGTCGGCACCGATGTCGCCAGCCAGGTGGAGTTCAGCGTCGAGGCGCGTTACGCCCAGCAGATCTGGGAGATCAAGGTTCCACTCCGCCGCGTGCCGGTACGGTCCGGCGAGGATCTTAGCGCCCTGGTGGACGATTTCCATAAACTGCATCGCGAGATATTCGCCTTCGACGACCCGCATGGCGAAATCGAGTTCGTCAATTGGCGGGCGCTGGTGGCGTGCGAACTGCGCCGGCAGCCCCTGGGCCGGATCGGCACGAACGGGCATAGCGCCAAATCACCAGCGACGGGGCGGCGGGCCTGGTTTGCCGGCCAGGCTCGCGAAGTGCCTGTTCATGAGTTCGACACTCTGCCCGTGGGCCGGCGCCATGCCGGGCCTGCCATCGTCGAGACGCCCTTCACGACGATCGTCATGGAGCCGCAGACCGAGTTCTGGGTCGATCGATCGGGGGGCCTGATTGCCGAGCTGGAATCCGCAAGCGAGGAGGTGTCGTCATGAGCGGCAACCGAAAGCTGTTGAAGATTGACGCCCTCGATCTCGCCGTCTTCAGCAAGCGGATCGAGGGTATCGCCGGTAAGATGCAGAACACCCTGTTGCGCACTGCGCGCTCGGGCGTGATCAATACCGGCCGCGATTTCTCCTGCTGCATACTGACCGGCGACTGCCGGCTGGTCTCGGTTGCGGAGAGCCTGCCCATCCATGTGATGGCCGGCCCCGATATCATGGCTAGATGGATGAAGCGCTTTCATCCCAACCTGGCGCGGGGTGACGCCTTTCTTCACAACTCGCCCTATCACGGTTGCTCGCATGCCGCAGATCTGTCGGTGCTGGTGCCGGTGATCGACGAAGCCGGCGTTCATCGCTTCACGCTTCTGGCCAAGGCCCATCAGGCTGATATCGGCAACTCGATTCCGACGACCTATCACGCCGCGGCCCGCGACCTCTACGAGGAAGGGGCGCTGATCTTTCCGGCGACCCAGGTGCAGTCGGGGTATGAGGATATTCCGGATATCATCCGTCTTTGCGAGATGCGTATCCGCGTGCCAGAGCAGTGGCGGGGCGACTATCTCGCCAGCTTGGGCGCGGCGCGCGTGGGCGAGCGCGAGATATTGGCGCTGGCGCGCGAGCTCGGATGGGATCGCCTCGAGGCGCTGGTGGAAGCCTGGTTCGATTACAGCGAGCGTCGGATGCGGGCTGCTATCGCCAGCCTCCCGGCAGGGTCGGCGAAGGGGCAGACCATGCATGACCCCTTTCCAGGAACACCGGCCGAGGGAATTCCGATCACTGTCACTGTTGCCGTCGATCCCGCCAAAGGCCGGATCGAGATCGATCTGCGCGACAATATCGACTGCATGCCGAATGGCCTCAATCTGAGCGAGGCCTGTGCCCTGACGGCAGCCATGGTGGGGACCTTCAACAGCCTTGGGCTGACGGTACCGACCAATGAAGGCAGTTTCCGGTGCCTGAAGGTCGATCTGCGCGAGAATTGCGCCGTCGGTATTCCCCTTCATCCCACAAGCTGCTCGGTCGCGACCCAGAACGTGGCCGATCGCCTGACCTGTGCGGTGCAACTCGCCTTCGCGGACCTGGCGGAGGGCTATGGGCTGGCGGAGGTCGGCGCGGTGCAGAGCGCAGCCCAGGCGGTAATCTCGGGCCGGGACCCGAAACGCCAGGGACGCGCCTTCGTGGATCAGTTGATTCTGGGCGACACGCTGGGTGCTGCTGGACCGCGTGCCGATGGCTGGCTGGCGATGATCACAGCCGGCACCGCCGGCATGTCCTTCTTCGACAGCGTGGAGGTGGACGAGATTCGCCACCCCATCCTGGTGCATCAGCGCCGCCTTGTGCCGGATAGCGAAGGTGCCGGACGGCATCGGGGCGCGCCCGCGTCGCTGGTCGAGTTCGGGCCACGCCATTCCGAGGTCGAGGTGCTCTATCAGAGCGACGGTACCGTTTATCCGCCGCAAGGAGCCCGCGGCGGTGGCCAGGGCGGGGGCGCTCATAACTTCGTGACGCGACAGAACGGCTTGGTGGAGCCGGCCGATGGCTGGGCGACCGTGTCGCTGCGGCCGGGCGATCGCGTTACTGGCATCTCGCCCGGTGGCGGCGGTTATGGCCCGGCTCGTGAGCGGGAACCCGCTCTTGTCCAGGCCGACGTCGCCGAGGGTTATGTCACCCGGGCACGGGCGCGCGACGTCTACGCCGTGGAGATCGGAAGCGACGGCAAGCTCGATGCCGATGCGACCGTACGCTTGCGTTCGGGTTCGACGACCCGCTGAGAGATCTGGTCGCCGCCGGTGCCGCGAGCTTGAAGCCCGCGGCGGCCAGCGGCGGCAGATTGGGTCGATCGATCAGGCGTTCTTGAAGCGCGACATCTCGCGTTCATAAGATTCGATATCGTCGGGCCAGCCCGAGTTCCAGAACAGCTCGTGCGCAAACTTCTTGTCGAGCTTGACCATCGTCTCTTCGATCTGAGCCACATCCTGCACCTTCCACCCGGCCGACACGGCATATTCCTTGCCGAGATCGGAACGCGGCGTGACATAGCCGCGGAGGATGGCGATCTGCGCAGCATAGGCGCCGCCCATGAACCAGTTGAGCGCTTTGTAGATCTGCTCCAGATTGCCGCGATCCTTGGCTTCCTTGGGAATGAAGGCGTTGATCATCCACTTGTCGTAGCCCTCGATCGTCCAGGCATATTCGACCGCGACGCCCTGGGCTTGCGCCTCTTTCGCGGCGGGCTCCCAGGCCGTCTCGGCCGCCACCTCTCCATTCACCAGCAACGACACCTGCTCGTCATAGCTGACCCAGAAGGTGCGGAACTGGCCGGCCTTCTTCCGCTCGATCAGAAAATTCGACACCGTCTGGCATTCGCTGGAGGTGAGATTCCCCGGATTACCGATCTCGGCGAGCTTGTGGAATTTGAGATAAGCCGCGCAGTGCTGGAGCGTGAAGAAGCTGTCGTCCAGCGCCACCATGCCCTTGGTCTTCTCATTGTCGAACAGCAGATTCCACGAGACCGGTTCGGGCGCCTTCGGAGCGCCGGTAAGTTCGGGGAAATAGGCGAAGGAATCGGCGTTCATCACCATCGGCACGCTCCAGAGCGCACCTTCGCCGCCCATGATCAACGGGCTGGTGCGAACGCTCTCCGAGACGCCCTTCCAGTTCGGAATCTTCGAATCGTCCACCGGCAGGAGGTAACCTTTGTCGGCGAGACCCTTCCAGGGACCGCTGAAGGCCGCGAACAGGTCGTAGCGCGCGCCGGCATCGTTGGTCTCGACCTCATGCAGGAAGGTGCCGATGGCGTCGTCGATCGGCGTGAACTCGACCTTCAGGCCGGTGTCCTTCTCGAACTGAGTCCAGTCCGGCAGGGCAACGGTGGTGACGCCCATAATCCGGATGACATTGTCGGCCGCGTGGGCTCGGCCGAGTGATCCCTTGATGATCATCGGAGCGGACAGAACGGTGGCCCCGACCGCCGCGCGGGTCAGGAGCCGGCGCCGTGACAGCGATCCTGTCAGGCGGTTTGACGATTTCATGCTTTTCCTCCCATGGTGACGCCGGGCCCTTGAGCGGCCGGTGAATTCGGGCCAGTCGGTCCGATCACGCAATGGCTGGCCTGCCAGACGGCAAACTTCCCTTGCCGCGATTGCGTGTCGTCCCATTGCCGGGACACGACGACGCCGATCGGCGTGTCGAGCTCGGTATCGTGATAATTGCCTTTGTAGATGTTGAGGCGCGCCTGACAGGGCAGCAGGTTCTCGCCTGCGCGATCCGCAACCGCGGCGGCCAGCTGCACATGCTCGGCGCGAACGGCAAGAAAGGCCTCCATCCCCAGTGTGAGCCGGCTGCCGGGGAGGGCCCGTCCCTGCAGCACCGTCTCTCCCACCAGAATGCTGGCAAGGCCGTCGGCGCTGGCAATGACCTTGCCCTGGAAGACATTCTCCGCGCCCATGAACTCGGCGACGAAGCGCGAGGCCGGGCATTCGAACAGCTCGCGCGGCGTGCCGTCCTGGACGATGCGGCCCCGGTTCAGCAGGACGATGCGGTCGCTCATGGTGAGCGCTTCTTCCTGGCTGTGGGTCACCAGGATGAAGGTCATTCCCAGCGCACGCTGCAGCCGCAGCAGCTCGACCTGCATGTCGCGCCGGAGCCTTTCATCCAGCGCACCCAGCGGCTCGTCCAGCAGCAGAATCTCGGGCTCGGTCACCAGTGCCCGCGCCAGCGCTACGCGCTGGCGTTCGCCACCACTGAGCTGATGCACCCGGCGGTCATATTTATCGGGAAGGCGCACCAGCTCGAGCGCTTCCATGGCGCGCTGGCGTCGTTCGGCCGCCGGCCGTTTGCGCACCAGCAGGCCATATTCGATGTTCTGCCCGACCGACATATGCGGGAACAGGCCATAATGCTGAAAGACGGTCGCCACGTTGCGGTGGTTGGCGGGAATTCCGCGAACATCGAGCCCGGCGATACTGAGCTCGGCGATCTCGGTCGGTTCCTCCAGGCCAGCAATGATCCGCAGCAGCGTGGTTTTGCCGGAGCCGCTCGGACCCAGCAGCGTCAGGAACTGACCCTGAGGGACTGTCAGCGACGCGTGATCCAGCGCCGTCACCAGACCAAAGCGGCGGGTGGCCTCACGCACGACGAGAATGGGGGTGTTGGCGTCGCTCACGGGGACACTCGTCATTCGGGGCTGCAATCCGGTTTGTAGTTGGCGGTCGGGCTCATCACGCTTGCTCCTCGCGCCGGAACAACAGGCGCAGCGCAAAAACGGTCAGGGCCAGGCTGGCCAGGGTGATGAGCGTGCTCAACGCATAGATCAGCGGGACCATGGTCGAATGCGACGAAGCCTCGGCCCATTGAAAGAGCGGCAAGGTGGTGATGCCGCCGCGCAAATAGATGCTGCGCGGCAGCTCGTTGAAGGACAGCAGGAAGCCGAAGAATCCGGCTGACATGATGCCCGGCATGAGGAGGGGCATCTCGACATCGCGAAACCGGCGCCATTTGCTGGCGCCCAGGTCGGCCGCCACCTCCAGCAGGCGGATGTCGAACCGCGTGGAGACGACGAGCACGCTCAGCAGGGCAAAGGGAAAGGCCCAGACGAAGTTGCCCAGCACGAGCGACCAGAGGCCGGTGCGGATGCCGAGGAAAAGCCGGTAATACATGATGAAGTCGACGCCGAGCATGACGCCCGGCACGAACAGCACGATCAGGAATATCAGGAGCAGCCAGGCGCCGCTTCGGCCGATATGTGGCAGGGTCCGGCCCACGGCTGTTGCCGTGATCATGCAGAGCACGCAGACGATGGTGGCGACGCCCAGGCTCGTTCCCAGCGGATCGAGCCAGCGCAGATCGCCGAAGAGTTTCTGATACCAGTCGAGCGTGAAGGGGCCTGGCTTTCCCGTCAGCGGGCGGACGCTGATCGACATGAGCGCCAACCAGGCGATAGGGCCATAGATCAGGCCGATACCAATGGCACCGAAGCCGACAGCGACGGCCGTCGCGAGGCGAAACAGGCTCCGCTCGCGTCGGACGATCCGCTCAATCGCCACCTGATTGCCGGCGATGGCGCTCATCGCCGCAACCCTTCCACCATCGCCGCGCCGCCGCCGATGCGCCTGACGATCCAGATGAACAGCAATTGCAGCACGGCCACGAGAAGGATGACGAAGGCCGACATGGCCGCGGCGACGGAGTAATTCAGTGCGGTGATGAGATCGAGCATGGCGCCGCCCAGCATCACTACTTTCTGGCCGCCGATGATCTTGGCGACGACGTCGTCGCCCAGCATCGGCACGAAGGTGAAGATGACACCGGCCAGAATGCCGGGCATTGCCAGAGGCAGGATCACATGGCGCAGCGTTTGCCAATGAGAGGCGCCGATATCCTTGCTGGCCTCGAGCAGATCGTCATCGATCAGGGTGATGGATAGAAAGATCGGCCAGACCATGTTGGGCAGGAACGGACCCAGCAATCCGAAATGTACGGCAGGTTCGGAGAACAGCAGCCAGGTGATGGGCCCATCGATGATCCCCAGCTGCATCAAACCGCTGTTGATCGGTCCCATGAGACCCAGTACCGGCCGCCAGACGACGGTTCGTGCCGTGTCGCTGAGGAAGAACGGAGCCGTCAGCAGTGTCCAGATGATGAGCTTGACGAGGGTCGAGCGCAGGCCCTTGGCGAGCCAGAGCGCGAAGGGAAAGGAGATGAGGAGGAGGATGGCCGTGACGGTTGCCGCGATCCGAATGGTCCGCGCCGTCACCTCCCAGCGCCCGGTCGAGAAAATTTCCCGATAGGCGTCGAGGGTGAAGGCAAAATTGATGCCTTCGGCATGAGCCCGGATGAACGAAAACAGCAGCACGCCCGCCATCGGCACCAGGACGCCGGCGGCCCAGATCAGGGCGAAGCTGAAGAGAATCCAATCCCCCGTGGGCGGACGCCACCGGAATGACCAGGAGGGAGGGCGGCTGCCGTTCACTGACCGAGGCCCAGAATTATCGAGCCGTCAGATCGCAACGCCGCTTCGGTCGAAGCCATATCGCATCCATCTCGAGGCGCAATTGCAGCGCGGGGGCAGCTCAAATTCCGATCCCGCTATTTTTCAGTGGTTTCCGACGCTCGGAACCGTGAAAGCGCCAATGAGCTGCATTGATCCAGTTAATGAATGGAGCAGAATTTAGAGCTCCGAGCCTGCATCTACCAATGATTGGCAGCCGGGACCGCCTCGCATAACGACGTCTTCCGCGCCCGACCCTTGGGGTCAAGCCGTGGGCTACACCGCGATGGGGAGAATGCCCCCTGAGCGGCCAGTCGCCCGCGCCGCAGGGAGGGGGAAGGCGGCGCGGGCTCTGTTGGCCTTAATAAGAGGGCCGTCGCGGGGGACACGACGCCCTCGATATGAACAACGCCCTACCCCCGGGATCGGTTCCTCTTCGCGTTTTCCCCGTTACATCAAGTCTCTCGGGATGCGCTGGGTCCAGCTGCGCGAGAAGATGCGCGTCTCGCCCTCAAAGGCCTGGAGGTCGGCCTCGACGATGAACTCGGTCGCCGAGCAGGCGATCGCGCAATGGGTCTTGATGCGGGTCTCCCAACCCTGGTCGTGACGATGGACCAGGTCATGGTCGGCCTCGGCATAGGCGGTCGCCGGGTCGTCGGGATGCATCCGGTAGCGGAGGTTCTTGACCATCTCGGTCGTGACGCCGGTCTCGTTGTGGGTGGAGCGGCCATCGTCGCGCAGCACATGGATCGAGAGCGCGCCGGTCGCCACATCCTGCGTCACCTTGCGATAGACGTCGCCCGGCCGCAGCGAAGTGCGGTTGCTCGGGGGCAGCGGCTCCGGCGGACCGAACTTGATCTTGGCGTCGCCCGCCTGGGGCCGGCGCACCGGCAGCGACAGCGTGGAGGGACCGGCGGTGAGCGTCAGCGTCGCCGCCTTCGGCGCCGGCCAGAGGATCGGCCAATAGGCGGTCGAGATCGCGACCCGCACCCGATGGCCGGCCGCGAAACGATGGCCGATATCGTTGAGCTGGATCCTGATGCGGTAGCTCTTGCCGGGTTCGAGCGGCTTGGGCTCGGCATGGCTGTCGCGATGGGTGAGGTTCAGCAGCCCATAGGTGACGCGCGTCACGCGCCCGTCCGGCGCCACATCGTTCAGGCGGACCACCGCGGTCGCGACCGGCTGGTCCGATGTGAGCTCGAGCTCGACGACCGGCGCGCCCAGAATCTCGAGCGGGGCCGCCAGCGGCGCGCCGTCGAACACCAGCGAGTTGGCATCGTCGCCGCGCTGGTCCAGCGGCAGCTCGGGTCCCAGCCCGCCCAGCCCATAGGGACACCATTCGCCGCCGGCGCTGCCCATGGTCTGCGGCGAATTGATCGCGAGCGGCACCGAGGGGCCGGCTTCCGATCCGAGCGTTCCCATCTGGCGGAAACCGGCACCGTTCAGATGGAAGCGCTGCGGCGCGATGCCGGGTACCGGCCATGACGGCTCCGCCACCCAGCGGCCGGGCCGCGCCTCGTAATGGCTCGCGGGCTCGACGGAATCCTGCACATAAGCGCGCAGCTGCGGCTCCTTCATGATGCCGGTGTCGATGTCCTTCAGCCAATGATCCCACCAGCGCAGCGATTCGGTGAGATAGCCGATCGCGGGGCCGGGCACGCCGACATGGCCGTATTTATGGCCCCAGGGGCCGACGATGCCCTGCTTCGGCGACGTCAATGTCTTGAGCAGGCGGAAGACGGTGTTGGTATAGCCGTCGGCCCAACCGCCCACCGCCATGACCGCGGCCTGGATCTGGCCGATATCCTCAGCCACCGAGCCATGCTTCCAGAACTCGTCGCGGCGCTGATGCTTGAGCCAGGTACCGAAGACGGGCGTCATCGCCTCGAGGCGCTGCAGCCACATCTTTCGCCAGGCGTCGCCGACGATCAGCGGATCGGGCGCACGGCCCATGATCGCGAAATAGGTCGAGCCCCATTCCAGATTGCCGGTGAGATGCGCGCCGCCCATGTAATGCATGTCGTCGGCATAGCGATCGTCGGTCGAGCAATAGGTGATGATCGCCTTGAGCGCCGGTGGCCTCCGCGCCGCGACCTGGAGCGAGTTGAAGCCGCCCCAGGAGATGCCCATCATCCCGACCGCGCCACTGCACCAGGGCTGCTTCGCGATCCAGGCGATCGCCTCGACCGCGTCGTCCTGCTCCTGCTTCAGATATTCATCCAGCATCACCCCTTCGGAATCGCCGGTGCCGCGGATGTCGAGGCGCACGCAGACATAGCCGTGGGCCGCCAGATAGGGATGGGAGAGATCGTCCCAGTCGCGCGTGCCGTCGCGCCGGCGATAGGGGATGTATTCGAGGATCGCCGGCACCGGCTTGCGCTCGGCATCTTCCGGCATCCAGACGCGCGCCGCGAGCCTGGTGCCGTCCGACATCGGGATCCACATCGTCTCGATATGGCGGACCGCGGATTTCGGCGAGGCGTCATTCATGCGGTCGTCTCCTTGATGAATGTCATGCGCAATCGAAAGAATGAGAGCAGGGAAGCGTCCGTCAGGCGGCCGCATCCAGGATGGATCGCAGTGACCCGGCATCGACCGGCACCGGGTTCATGCCGGCGCAGATATCGGTCGCGGCCAGATCGGCGATGCGCCCGAACTCGGCGCGCGCCAGGCCGAGGGCAGTGACGGTCGCGGGGATCTCGATCCTGCGGCGCAGATCGAGGATCCAGCCTTCTACCGCGACAAAGGGATCGCCTTCGACCCGGAGCGCCGCCGCCAGCTCGGCCATGGCGGGCTCGATCGCCGGCCGGTTATAGGCGAGGACGAAGGGCATCAGCACGGCGTTGGTCAGGCCATGGTGATAGCCCTTGAGGGCGCCGATCGCATGGCTCAAGGCATGCATGGCACCAAGGCCCTTGCCGAAAGCGGCGGCGCCCATGATGGCCGCCGCCATCATATAGCCGCGCGCCGTCAGGTTCTGCGGCTCGGCGACGGCGACCGGCAGCCAGCGTCCGATCATGGCGATGCCGGAGGCCGCGATCGCGTCGGCCATGGGATGGAAGCTCCGCACGCAGAGCGCCTCGAGGCTGTGGCTCAGCGCATCCATGCCGGTCGCGGCGGTGAGGCCGCGCGGCATCGAGACGGTCAGGCTCGGATCGGCGATGACAACTTTGGGCAGCATGCCGGGATGCAGCACCGCGCGCTTCACCGGCTGGCGCTCGTCGGTGATGATGGCGCTGGGCTCGACCTCGGCACCGGTGCCGGCGGTGGTCGGGATCGCGATGATGGGAACGCGCGTGCGCTCGGCTTGCGCCGTTTCATGATCGGGCCAGGCGAAGCGCCAGAGCGAGCCGCCGCAGCCGGCGAGGAGGGCTATGGTCTTGCCGCCATCGAGGCCGCTGCCGCCGCCGAGCGCGATCACCCCGTCGGCATTCCAGGCGCGGAAGGCCGCGACGCCCTCCTCGACATTGCCGCCGGTCGGATTTTCCTGGAGCCCGGTGAAGAATCGCGGTGCCACGCCGGCGACGTCGGCCGCCGTCAGCACGCGCTCCGCCAGCGCCGTCGCTGCCAGTCCGCGATCGGTCACGATCAGCGGCCGCTTCATCCCGAAGCGAACGCAAAGCGCGCCCAGTTCCTCGATGCGGCCCGCGCCGAAGCGGATCTCGGTCGGGAACAACCAGTCGCCGCGCAACGGCAAGGTCGCTGGCTGGGCTTCGCTCATCGGTTGCTGCCGGCTGTTGGGGAAAATTCGGGCAGCCACTATGGCGCAAGGCGATTGACAGCGCAAACAGCAGATTGTTCAATCGAACAACAAAACAAGCGATGTCCGTTGAAACATCGCGTCCGGGATTCATCGATGACACTGGCCAGCCGGCGCCGCTTCCGTCGCGAGGAGCTGATCGACGCGACGATCACGGCGATCTATGAGGACGGCCTCAAGGACACGACGCTGGCCGGCATTGGCAAGCGCGCCGGTTTGTCGCCGGCGCTGGTCAATCATTATTTCGACGGCAAGGAAGCGCTGCTCGAGGCGACCATGCGCCGTCTCCTGCGCAACCTGGGCGACGATATCGCCGCGCGCCTGCCGGATGAGCCGACGCCGCTGGGCCGTCTCCATGCGATCATCGATGGCTGCTTCTCGCGCCGGCATTTCCTGCCGGAATCGATGGTCGCCTGGCTCACCTTCTGGCTCGAGGTGCGGCGCAACCCGCGCTTCGCGCGGCTGCAGCGCATCCTCAATCACCGCTTCGAATCGAACATCATGTTCGCGCTGCACCAGATGGTGGCGGAACCGCTGGCGGCGGATATCTTCCTGGGCCTGACCGCGCTCATCGACGGTTTCTGGTGGGCCTATGCGCTCGACGCCAAGCGGATCCAGCCGGCCCGGGCGCGCCGCCTCTGCCGCGATTATCTCGCCAGCCGCCTGCCGCCGACCGCGCAATCGCGCGCCGAATCTTCGACAATCGCGCGTCCGAAACGCAAACCGCGGGCGTCCCCATCACAGAAAGCAAGATCATGAATGCCGAGCCGATCATCCGCGATGTGTCCGACAAGGTCGATGCGATCGAGCTCGCCTGGATCCCCATGTCGGATGGGCGGCGCCTGGCCGCGCGGCTCTGGATGCCGAAGGACGCGCTCCGTAATCCTGTGCCGGCCGTCCTCGAATATATCCCCTATCGCCGCCGCGACGGTTCGCGCGCGCGCGACGAGGAGATGCATCCCTGGGTCGCCGCGCAGGGCTATGTCTGCGCGCGCGTCGATATCGCCGGCAGCGGCGATTCGGACGGGCTGCTGCGCGACGAATATCTGAAGCAGGAGCAGGACGACGCCCTGGAAATCATCGCCTGGCTCGCCGCCCAGCCCTGGTGCAGCGGCAGCGTCGGCATGATGGGCATCTCCTGGGGCGGCTTCAACGGGCTGCAGGTCGCCGCACGGCGTCCGCCGGCGCTCAAGGCCGTGATCGCGCTCTGCGCGACCGTGGATCGCTATCATGACGATGTGCATTTCATGGGCGGCTGCCTCCTCGCCGACAATATGGATTGGGGCGGCGCCTTCTTCACCTATGCCGGCCTGCCCGGCGATCCGCAGATGGTGGGGCCGGGCTGGAAGACGCAGTGGCTCGAGCGGCTCGAGGTGCTGCAGCCCTTCCCGCCGCTCTGGCTCGAGCATCAGCGGCGCGACGAATTCTGGAAACATGGCTCGGTCTGCGAGGATTATGCCGCGATCCAGACGCCGGTGCTGGGCGTCAGCGGCTGGGCCGACGGCTATACCGCGGCCGTGTTCCGCCTGGCCGAGCATCTGAGCGTGCCTTGCAAGGGCATCGTCGGCCCCTGGGGGCATCTCTACCCGCAGCGCGGCGTGCCGGACCCGGCCATCGGCTTCCTCCAGGAAGCGGTGCGCTGGTGGGACCGCTGGCTCAAGGGCAAGCAGAACGGCGTCGAGAAGGACCCGACCTTGCGGCTCTATATGCAGGACAGCGTGCCGCCGCAGTCCCATTACGATTTCCGCCCGGGCCAATGGATCGGCATCGATCGCTGGCCGGCCGCCGAGATCGAGCGGCATATGCTGGCGCTCAACCCCCATGGCCTCGAGGAGAAGCCGGTCACGGGCGTCGCCTTGTCGGTGCGCTCGCCGGAGACGACGGGCCTCGCGGGCGGCGAATGGTGCGCCTATGGGCTGGGCAAGGTCGCGCCGGAGATGCCGCTCGACCAGCGCATCGACGATGCCGGCTCCCTGACCTTCGATTCGGCCGTGCTGACCGAGCCGCTGGCGACGGTGGGCGCCGCCTTCGTCACGCTCGAGATCGAATCCGACAAGCCGCAGGCGCTGGTCGCGGTGCGGCTCAGCGATGTCGCCCCCGACGGGGCCGCCACGCGCGTCTCCTATGGGCTGCTCAATCTCGCCCAGCGCGAAAGCCACGAGAGCCCGACGGCGCTCGTCCCCGGCAAGCGTTACCGCGTGACCGTGCCGCTGACGGAAGCCGCGCACCAGTTCGCGGCCGGACGGCGGATCCGCATCTCGGTCTCGAGCTGCTATTGGCCGATGGTGTGGCCCTCGCCGGAAGCGGCGACCCTGACGGTCCATAGCGGCGAGAGCCGGCTCGCTTTGCCGGTGCTGCCGGCCGGCAAGATCCGCGGCTATCCCGGTTTCGGGCCGGTCGAGAAGGCAACGGCGATGAAACGCACCGTCTCGGATCCAGGCCGCGAGCAGCGCCAGGTGATCTTCGATGCCGACAGCAACGAGACCGTCGTGCGCAACAGCCGCGATGACGGGCTGGCGCGCATCGACGAGATCGGCACCGTGATCCATTACGGCAAGGTCAAGGAGTTCGCCATCGCGCGCAACGATCCGCTGACCGCGCGGGCCACGGTCTCGACCGAGGTTCATTACAAGCGCGACGATTGGGACGCCCGGCTGGAGACCCGCATCCAGATGACGGCGGACAAGACCCACTTCATCTTCCATTCCACGGTCGATGCCTATGACGGCGGCGTGCGCTTCTTCAGCCGCGGCTTCGACCAGAAAATTTCTCGGGATCATCGATGATGCCGCGGTCGCATCGGAAAGGGCCGGCATGAAACCGTCACCACAAATTCGGGAGGATCTGCCCGAGGCCTTCGATATCCTGGACCCGGTCTGGATCGCCATGCCCGACGGCGTGAAGCTCGCCGCGCGCATCCTGCTGCCGCGCTCGGCCCCATCCAAGCCCGTGCCGGCGATTCTCGAATATATCCCCTATCGCCGGCGCGACGGCACGCTCCTGGGCGACACGCCGCGCCATGCTTATTTTGCCGGTCATGGCTATGCCGCGGTGCGCGTCGATCTGCGCGGCAGCGGCGATTCCGAAGGCATCCTGCTCGACGAATATCTGAAGCAGGAGCATGACGACGCGATCGCCGTCATCGCCTGGCTCGCGGCCCAGCCCTGGTGCAACGGCAAGGTCGGCATGACCGGCTATTCCTGGGGCGGCTTCAACGCGCTGCAGGTGGCGGCACGCCGTCCGCCGGCTCTCAAGGCGATCATTCCGGTTCATGCGACCGACGATCGCTATGGCGATGACTGCCATTACATGGGTGGAGGCCTGCTCTTGGGGAATCTCTCCTGGGCCTCGACCATGACGACCTTCAGCGCAAGGCCGCCCGACCCGACGATGGTGGGCGAGCGCTGGCGCGCGATCTGGCTGGAACGGCTCGCGCAGAGCCCGCCCTTGTTGCTCGAATGGATGGCGCATCCCTTGCGCGACGCTTATTGGCGTCACGGCTCGGTGGCCGAGGATTACAGCGCCATCACCGCCCCGGTCTATGCCGTCGGCGGCTGGGCCGATCCCTATACCAATTGCGTGCTGCGCCTGCTGGCCAAGGTGAAGGCGCCGGTCAAGGCGATGATCGGTCCCTGGGCCCATGCCTATCCGCATGACGCGCGGCCGGGCCCGCAGATCGGGTTCCTGCAGGAATCCTTGCGCTGGTTCGATCGCTGGCTGAAGGACATCGATAACGGCATCGAGCGCGAGCCGAAGCTGACCGCTTTCATCCAGGATTCGATGCCGCCGGCCTCCGACTATGAAACCCGCGACGGACGCTGGGTGCGCGAGGCGACCGCGCCGTCACCGGAGGCACGCCAGACCTGGTATCTCGGCGACGGACGCCTCGCCGATCGGCCGTTGCCTGGCGAGGCACCCCTGCAGCACCGCTCGCCCGAAACCACGGGCATCACCACCGGCGACTGGTGCCCCTATGGCAATCCCGGCGAGCTGCCGATCGACCAGCGCGCCGATGACGGCCGCTCGCTCGTCTTCGACAGCGCGCGGCTCGAGGCCCCGCTGGAGATGCTGGGCACACCGGTCCTGATCCTTCGCCTGGCGATCGACAAGCCGGTCGGCATCGTCACCGCCCGGCTCTGCGATGTGGCGCCCGATGGCGCCTCGACCTTGATCTCCTATGGCGTCCTCAATCTCACGCGGCGCAAAGGGTTCGATCGCAGCGAGGCGATGCTGCCGGGCCAGGCCGAGACGGTCCGCATCGCGCTCAACGATCTGGGGCAGCGGCTCAAACCCGGTCACAGGCTGCGCCTCGCGCTCTCGACCAACTATTGGCCGATCCTCTGGCCCGCACCGGAGGCCGCGACCTTGACGCTCCATGCCGCCGATTGCCGGCTGGAGCTGCCGGTGCGGGACGCCGGGGCCGGAGAAGGTCGAGATGAGGATCCCTTCGAGCCGCCCGAGGCGGCCCCCAATGTTCCCTTCACCCAACTGCGCCGCGGGCGGCGCGAGCGCGTGATCGAGGAGGAGGCGACGACCGGCAGGACCACCGTCGTCATCAATCGCGATTTGGGCGCCTATCGGCTGGAGCAGGATGGGCTCGAGTTCGACGGACGGGCGGTCGAGCGCTTCAGCCTGATCGAGGGCGACCCCTTGAGCGCGCGGGCGGAGATCGACTGGCACTATCGGATGCGCCGCGGCGGCTGGGAGATCCGGACCTCGAGCCGGACCCTCCTCACCGGTGATGCCCGGCAGTTCCGGGTCAGCATCACCATGGATGCGTTCGAGGGGGAGACTCGGATCTTCAGCCGCGAGGTGACCCGCGACCTGCCGCGTGTCGGGCTGTGAATCGCCGTCCCCAGGACCTGGCAGGGCGGAGTCCGGTATATTGGAATAATCGCTGCCAGAAGCATGGCTTGGCCGGTCCGGCGCCCGACGGGGAACCGGTCCGGGGCTGGTCCGGCAGTGATGGCCATCCATGTTGGGAATATGACAGGAGAGATTGTCGAGAGACGGATTAGGCGTCATGCTCGGCGCCAATCGTAGGGCCGGCCGGTATGTCCAGGGAGACCGGCAAGGCCGATCACGAAAGAAATCGAAACTCAACAGGGAGACTGGAGATGGAATTCAAGGTTAGCCGCCGCACCGTATTGCAGAGTGCCGCCGCCATGGCGGCGATCGCGGCAATCGGTATCAAGCCCGAGCATGTGCTCGGCGCCGAGGGCGGCATTCTCAAGGTTCGCATGGTCGGCGACATCCAGGTGCTCGATCCCGGCTACATGATCGGCGGTGCCGAGACCAGCGCGCTCTATGCCTGCATGCCGCGCCTGGCGGTGCCGGTGCATGACAAGAACGGCGATTGGACCTGGGCGCCCTCCGCCTATGTCGAGAAGGTGGCGCAGGACGACGACACCCATATCTCCTTCACCCTGAAGAAGGGGTTGAAATGGAGCAACAATGGCGGCGACGTCACCGCCGAGGATGTGAAGTTCTCCTTCGAGCGGATGATCGCCAGCGACTGGTCCTCGCGCTGGCCCACGCTCGACCATGTCGAGGTCAAGGATGCGCAGAGCGGCGTGATCGTATTGAAGACGCCCTTCGTCGCGACCTGGCTTCTGGGCATCGCGTCGGAATCGGGCTCGATCCTGCCCAAGACGCTGACCTCGAAGCTGCAGGACGGGAAATTCACCACCGAGTTCCCGGCGCAATGCGGTCCCTACACCATGACGGAATGGACGCCGAAGCAGAAAATGGTGCTGAAGGCCAATCCGGACTATGTCGGCGACAAGCCCTATTTCGCCGAGGTGCATTTCATCGATGTCGAGGACACCAAGGCCGCCGAGCTCGCCTTCGAAGGCCATGAGGTGGACGTGACCTCGGTCACCACCGAGACCGCGGCCCGCTACAAGAAATCGATGCCGGCCGGTGCGAAACTGGTCGAGAATCCGGGGCCCTTCTATTCCTGGATCGGCATGAACACCGACCATCCGCTGCTCAAGGACATCAAGGTCCGCAAGGCGATCCAGCGCGCGATCGACGTCGATTCGATTTTGCAGGGCGCCTATGCCGGCGTGTCGCCGAAGGCCTTCGGCTGCATTCCGATCGGCATCCTCGGCCATCGCGAAGCGGCGAAATACAACTACAATCCCGAGGAAGCCAAGGCGCTGCTCAAGGAAGCGGGCGTCTCGGGGCTCAAGCTCGAGTTCGTTACCCTGAACCAGACGGAGCGCATCGCGGCCTGCCAGATCATCCAGGCCAACCTCGCCGATGTCGGCATCGAGGTCACGATCAAGCCGGTCGATTCCGGTCCGTTCTGGAATCTCGGCCTCGAATCCAAGGGCGACGATTGGAAGAACCTTCAGCTCTGGATCATGCAGTATCGCTGCTCGCCCGATCCCTCCGACCCGATCCAGTGGTTCCTCAAGGACCAGGTCGGCGTCTGGAACTGGGAGCGCTGGTCCGATCCGGAGTTCGAGGATCTGTGGAAGAAGGGTCTGCAGGAATCCGACACGGAAAAGCGCAAGCAGATCTATCTGCGCATGCAGGAGATCATGGAAGACACCGGCGCCTATGTCTGGATGACCTTCGACCCGCTGTTCTACGCGCATAGCGACAGCGTGACGCCCGCTTTCGAATCGGGCGGCGAAGTTCGCGCCGAGCTCTGCACCAAGGCCTGAGCCGCGGGACAGACATCGATCAACGGGCCTCCCTCGATCCTCCCGCCGCTTCCTCTTGACGCGGCGGGACGGGCTCCGGGGAGGCCCGCTTTTATTGCATTCTGACGATCGCCCGGTAAGCTCGGGCTTCCGGTCTCATCGATCGAGCCCGCTGCGGGAGACGGCATGCTGCTCTATCTGATCCAACGCATCGGCCTGTCGATCCTGATCTGCGTCACCGCCATGACGCTGCTCTTCGCGGCCATCCACGTGATCCCGGGCGACCCTGCGACCATCATGCTGGGCACGCGCGCGACGCCGGAAGTGCGCGCGCGATTGGAAAAGGAGATGGGGCTCGATCAGCCCGTGCCGGTCCAGCTCGTGAAGTTCCTGGGCCGGGCCGCGACCGGCAATCTCGGCATCGACGTCTGGAGCAAGCGCTCGGTCAGCACCATCGTGATGGAGAACCTGCCCTATACGCTGATCCTGATCCTGACGGGCCTGGGCTGGTCGGCGCTGGTGGGGATTCCGCTCGGCTGTTACTCGGCCATCCGGCGGAACAGCTTCATCGACAAGTTCACCGGCGTGATCTCCGTCGGAACCATCTCGATTCCGTCCTTTGTCGTGGCGATCTACGCGCTGCTGTTCTTCTCGATCCAGCTGGGACTGTTTCCGGTGATCGGCGCCGGCGAGAATGGCGACACGAAGGACCAGATCTGGCATCTCGTGCTGCCGAGCCTCGCCGTCGGGCTCGGATGGGTCGGCTACCTGGCGCGGATCGTGCGCGCCTCGATGCTGGAGGTGATGGGCGAGAACCATGTCCGCACCGCGCGCGCCTTCGGCCTGCCCGAACCCAAGATCGTGCTCCATTACGCCCTGCGCATCGCCATCCTGCCGACCGTGACCCTGCTGGCGCTCGCGATCGGCGGGCTCCTCTCCAGCGCCGTCTTCGCCGAGAACATCTTCGCGCGCCCCGGCATCGGCAAGCTGATCGTCGATTCCGCGAATGTGCGGAATTACCCCGTGGTGCAGGGCGCTGTCATGATGACCGTGGCGCTGTTCGCCTTCGCCATGCCCATCGCCGACTTCCTCGTCGCCTGGCTCGATCCCCGTGTCCGCTCAGCCCTCTGAAATTCCGGTCCCGAAGGGGTTCATGGCCGCAGGCTCGCTGCTGCGGGTGCTGCGCCGTTTGAGCCAGGACCCGCTGGGCCTGCTCGGTCTCTGCCTGGTGCTGACGATGGTGTTCTTCGCCATCTTCGGCCCCTGGCTCACGCCTTACGATCCTTTCAAGATCCATGTGACCGACCGCTTCCAGGCCCCCTCTCTGATCCATTGGTTCGGTACCGACAGCATCGGCCGTGACGTGCTGAGCCGGGTCATCGCCGGTACGCGCATTGCGCTCTCGGTCGGCGCCTCCTCGATCCTGATCGCCTTGGTGTTGGGGCTGTGCCTGGGATTGACCGCGGGTTACGGCCCGCGCTGGCTCGACAATGCGCTCCTGCTGCTGTTCGATTCGGTCTATTCCTTCCCGACCGTGATCCTGGGCCTCACGGTCATGACCCTGCTCGGCGCCAGTATCGCGACGCTGATGTTCGTCGTGGTGATGATCCAGACGCCGGCCTATGCGCGCCTGATCCGCACCGCGACGCTCGCGGCCAAGAACACCGAATATGTGTTGGCGATCCGCTCGCTCGGCACCTCGCCGGTGCGCGTCCTGGTGGTTCATATCCTGCCCAACATCATCGGACCGCTCTTCATCATCGCCAGCATGGACATTCCCTCGGTGATCGCGCTCGAGGCGGGGCTGACCTATCTCGGTATGGGCATCCCGCCACCGGCGCCGAGCTGGGGCCGCATCCTGCAGGAGGGCTTCACCGCCATTCGCGACGCGCCCTGGATCGTCGTGGCCGGCGGCTTCCCGCTGATCCTCACCACGCTGGGCTTCACCTTCCTCGGCGAGTCGCTGCGCGATCTGCTCGATCCGCGGCTGCGGAGGATCGTCTGACCATGACCTCCGCGAATGTTCAGGCCTTCCTGGCGCCGGTGGGCGAGGCCGACAACGTTCTCGATATCCGCGATTTGAGCATCGACTTCCGCACGCCCAAGGGCTCGGTTCATGCGCTGCGCCATGTCAGCCTCGCGGTGCCGCGCGGCAGCATCGTCGGGCTGGTCGGCGAAAGCGGCTCGGGCAAATCGACCCTGGCGCTCGCGGCCATGGGGTTGATGCAGGGCAATGCCCAGATCACGAATGGCAGCCTGCAATTCTCCGGGATGAATCTGCGCAAGCTCACGCCCGACGCCTGGCGGGCCATTCGCGGCAAGCGGATCTCGATGGTGTTCCAGGATCCGATGACCTCGCTCAATCCGGTCCGCTCGATCGGCCTGCAGATGATGGACATCCAGTATCGCGACCGCTCGGCCGGGATGGGCCAGCGCCGGCGCAAGGCGATCGAGATGCTGAAGCGCGTCGGCATTCCCGATCCCGAGCGCCAGCTCAAGCGCCATCCGCATGAGTTCTCCGGCGGCATGCGCCAGCGCATCGCCATCGCGATGGGCCTCCTGGAGAAGCCGGAACTCCTCATCGCCGACGAGCCGACCACGGCCCTCGACGTCACGCTCGAGGCGCAGATCATCCATCTGCTGCGCGAGCTGCGGCAGGAATTCGGCGGCTCGATCCTGTTCATCTCGCACAATCTCGGCGTCATCGCCGAGCTCTGCGACATCGTCGTCGTGCTCTATGCCGGCGAGGTGGTGGAGCAGGGGCCGGTGAGGGAGATCTTCCATCGCCCCCAACATCCCTATACCCAGGCGCTGCTCGAATGCGATCCGGCGCGGATCGACCTGATCAGCCGCGACCTGCCGACGATTCCGGGCGACGTGCCGAACCTGCTGCATGTGCCGCCGGGCTGCGTCTTCGCGCCGCGCTGTCCCAAGGTGTTCGACCGCTGCCGGGTCGAGGCGCCGGGCGACTGGACCGTGAGCCATGGCCATGTGACGCGCTGCCATTTGCTGGACGGAGCCGCCCATGGCTGACGCGGCGCGCCGGCTGGCGACCGAAACGGCCCCGCTGCTCGAGATCGAGCGGCTGCATGTCCGCTTTCCGCTGATGGGGCCGATCAAGGCCTCGGTGTTCCAGGTCCAGAACCGCTTCCTCGACGCGGTGCTGGATGTCTCCTTCCGGGTCCAGCCGGGCACGACCATGGCGCTGGTGGGCGAGAGCGGTTCGGGCAAGAGTACGCTCGGCCGCGCCATCCTGGGTCTGGTCCCGATCGCCAACGGCACGGTGCGGTTCGAGGGCGAGGAGCCGCTCAAGACCGGCAAGCCCTCCTCGGGCTATCTGCGCCATGTGGCGATGATGTTCCAGGACCCGATCTCGAGTCTGAGCCCGCGCCGCTCGGTCAAGTCGCTGATCACCGAGCCCTTTGTCGTCCATGGCTTGAGCGATCGCGATTTGCACGCCGAGGCCAGGCGGCTGCTGGCGCTGGTGGGGTTGCCGAAGGATTTCGCCGACCGCTATCCGCATCAGCTCTCGGGCGGCCAGGCTCGCCGCGTCGGCGTCGCGCGGGCCGTGGCGCTCTCGCCCAAGCTTATCGTCGCCGACGAGCCGACCGCCGGCCTCGACGTGTCGGTCCAGGGCGAGATCCTCAATCTGATGACGCGCCTGCAGCGCGAGCTGGGGCTGACCTATCTCGTCATCACCCATAATCTCGCGGTGGTCCGGCATATCAGCGACGAGATGGCGATCATGTATATGGGCCGCTTCGTCGAATATGGCCCGACGCAGGAGATCTTCGCCCGCGCCGCCCATCCCTATACCGACGGGCTGATCGCGGCCCAGCCGCAGCCCGATCCCGACAAGCGGCGCGCCGAGGTGGCGCTCAAGGGCGAGGTGCCGAGCCTGGCGCGCCGCCCGGTCGGCTGCGAGTTCCATACCCGCTGCCCCTTTGCCCAGGATCTCTGCCGCCGCGAACGGCCCGCCGTCCATGACATGGGCAGCCATCACACCCATCGCTGCCATTTTCCGCTGTCATGACCCAGTTCACCGATCTCTTTCCCAGACCCAAGCCGATCATCGGCGTGATTCATCTGCCGGCGCTGCCGGGATATCCGCAATCCAAGGGCATCGACCATGCGGTCGCGAAGGCGCTGGCCGACCTGGCGGCGCTGGAGGCGGGGGGCGCCGACGGCGTGCTTATCGAGAACGAGGATGACCGGCCGCATGTGGTCCTGTCGGCGCCCGAGACCACGGCCGCGATGACGCGTATCACGCGCGAGGTGGTGGCCGCCGCCCGGCGCTGCGTCATCGGCATCGAGATTTTGCTGAACGACCCGGCGGCCTCGCTCGCCGTCGCCAAGGCGTCGGGCGCCAAATTCATCCGCACCGACTACTTCGTCGATCCGATGGAGCGGCCGGAGCATGGCGGCGCCATGCATATCGATCCCGAGGGTGTGATGGCCTATCGCCACCGCATCGGCGCGGATGACGTGCTGGTGCTGGCCGACATCCAGGTCAAATATGCGCGCATGACGGTGGCGCGGGGTCTCGATGAATCGGCGCGACTGGCGCGCCAGCATCATGCCGCGGCCGCTATCGTCAGCGGCAATGCCACGGCCGAGCCGCCGGGTGCGGCCGAGGTGGCGCTCGCCAAGCGCGGCGCCGGCGCCATGCCGATTCTGCTCGGCAGCGGCACCGATCTCGCCAACGCGGCCGAGCTGTTGTCGATCGCGGACGGCGCCATCGTCGGCACCAGCCTGAAGCAGGGCGACTACATCTCGCTCGACAAGGTGAAGGCGCTGGTCGCGGCGGCGCGGAGCCTGGCGCGGTGAAGATCACGGCGGTCGGCGATTGCGGGATCGACCGCTATGTCGATCTGCGCGCGGACCGGCCCGGCGGCATCTCGCTCAATTTCGCCGCCAACGCCAAAATCTGGTTCGAGGCCGGCGATCGCATCAGCGTGCTAACGGCGCTGGGCCAGGATCGCGAGGCGGCGGTCGTCGAGGGAACGATCGCAAGGCTGGGTGTGGGCGCCTTCATCGCCAAGGGTCCCGGCGTCACCCCGGTTCAATATATCGACCATGATGCGACGGGCGAGCGCGTCTTCGTGCGCTACGAGGCGGGCGTCCTGGCGCAGCATCGCCTGACCGGTCCGGAGCGGGAGATCCTGCGCCAGGGCGACGTCATGATCGCCACGGTCTTCACCCAGATCACCGATTTCTTCGAGACGGTCGCGGATGCGCCCTCCGGCGGATTGCGCGCGCTCGATTACTGCAATCTGGGCACGCCCGAGGATCCCTTGCGCTATGTGCACCGCTATGCCGAGCGCTTCGATCTGGGCTTCTTCGGCCTCTCGGCGACGCAAGGGGCGCTGATCGACGAGCTCGACGCGATCGCACGGCGGGCGGGACGCGTCTTCATCGTGACCCTGGGGGTCGAGGGCAGCCTCGCGCTCGGGGAGAAGCAGCGGATCGCAGTGCCTGCCGTTTCGGTGCGCAAGGTGGTCGATACCACCGGTGCCGGCGACAGCTTCGCCGCCGGGTTCCTCAGTCATTATGCGCGCAGCCGGGAACTGGAGGCCTCGCTCGCTCGCGGCGCGGAAGCCGCGGCGCGGACGATCGGCCAGATCGGTGCCTTTCCGGCCCCGCTCGTGCCCTGGCCCGCGGATGCTCCCGCCGAATGGACGGCGCTCAAGCGGTCGCGATAGGGATCAAGCCGGTTTGGGTTTTGGCGCGGCAGCGACGGTGCGACGGGCGAGCCAGCCGCTGGCCTTCCAGATCAAGAAGGCGCCGGCGATCGCCGCGAGCCCGTCGACAGCATAGTGCCAGCCGAGATGCACCGATCCGAGCGCGATCAGGATGAAGAAGCCGGTAAAGAAGATCCCGACCGGGCGGGAGTGGCGCCAGCCGACCAGTGCGAAGAGCATTGCCATGGCGACATGGAGGCTCGGCATCGCCGAGATGCCGGAGCCCAGCATCAGATCCCGCTGCGAATGGACGATCCACAGCAGTTCCTGCGTCGCGACCGACAGAACGGAAAACTGCTGGTCCGCTTCACGCAGATAGGTCATGAGCGGTCCATAGGGATCCGGGCCCTCGACCACGCGTCCGAAATAACACGGACCCGCCGACGAGAGGAGAATCGCGCCGACGCTGCCCAGAAGAATCCAGGTGAGGAAGGTTGCGTAGAAATACTGCACGCGCAAACGGTGGTCCTGCAACGCGAAGGCCTGCCACGCCATGACGAAGGCGAGAATCAGGAACCACAGCGCATAGGCCCAGGAGATGGCCGCCGTGATGAGGGGTTGCCCCAGTACCGGATGCAGCAGTTCCCAGGGGGCAACGCCGCCCAGCAGCCAGCGATCCCATTGCTCGAAGGTCCGATCCCAGCTGAAGGGATTGAGCAAGGGAATGGTGGATTTGACGAGGGTGAAGGTCCCGCCGAAGAGCGGGAGGCAGAGCAGGATCGGCAGAGCCGAGGCGATCCGTTCCGGTGTCGCCAGGATGGTGCGGAAATCCTGCTTGAACCGGGCCAGAGGTCGTTTGGGGCGCTCGGTCACGATCACGCGGATCACATGGCAGATGATCAGATAGACGATCATGTTCGGCACGAACACGACATAGGTCGGCACATTGAAGTAGAGCGAGGCGAAGCCTTCTATGCCCGCGAGATTCGCCAGGACGATGCCGCCGATGAGGAAAGCGAAAACCAGGGCGAGGATGGGAGCGCTGCTGCGAAAAGAGCGCGGAAGCTCGCGCGTGAATCGCGCCAGCCAGGACGAAGCGGAGGAACGGGCCAACAGCTCGACCTTGGCCGGAAATATGCTGCTCATCGACGACGCTTTCCCTGGATTGCGAAACCAGAGAATCGGCGGGAAATCGTCAATTTCCCGTCAACCCGCGGTTAGCTTCCCTTTGGGCTTCGGCCCATGCTTTCCCCCAACATCTCTCTAGGTATTTGATATAAATAGCATTTTTAGATCGCGGGCATCGGAGGCGACGTCGGAACCGGCGGCGGAAGTCACTCGTTCTCAAAGGAGGCGGGCGCCAGCCCCTGGCGCCGGCGGAACTCATGCGGGAGAGGGTCCAGCCATGAATGCCGGTTTCACGTTGGATGAACTGCATCGCCGTCTGGCGGCCCTGGATCAGAACCTGGCCGCGGCTGCCGATCGCATCCTGGAGGGCGGTGCCGCGACGGCGAATCATCAGCGCCAGGTCGAAGTGCTGCGGCTCAAATCCAGCCTGCTGCGCCAGCGACTCATCGAGGCGAAATCGGTGCCTTGGGACGACATCAAGGCCAGTCTGCATGCCGATTGGGACGGTCTGTCCGAAAATCTCGAGCGCTGGATCAAGGATATCGACAAGGATTTCCAGAACGGAAGGCGCGAACCTTCGCTTTGATCTGCGTGCGGAACATCTTTCCCCCCTGCCGGAACGATCAGGCGCTCGCCGCCTGCTCCATGATCCAGTCGCGGAACAGCCGCACCTCGGGCTTCAGCGCCTTCTCGTCCTCGCGAAACAGGAAATAATGGGCATTGTCCTGCGGCAGCTCCATGTCGAAGGAGCGCTGCACGCGATTGGCGGTGATGAAGCGTTCGGCGAAGCAGCGCAGCACGATGGTGTGACCCATCCCCGCCTCGACCAGCTCGAGCGCCGCCATGGAGGTATCGACCGTCACCAGCTGACGATGCATCGGGATTTCCAGTCCCGTCAGCTCGAACAGCCGCAGCCAGTAATCCTCGAGCCCCATGATGAGGATCAGGTTCTCCTCCTGGATGTCGGCGGGGCGCGTGACGCGCGATCCGATCGGGCTCACCGGCACCGAGGGAACGCGAAACAACAGCTCTGACCTGAACCCCGCCCAGCTGCCATGGCCATAGCGGATATCGACATCGATACGGTCCGCGGGCAAGGCATCCGCCCAGATGGCGGAGTGGAGCCGCAGGCGGATGTCCGGATAGGCGCGGCAGAATTCGGGCAGCCGGGGCGCCAGCCAGAGCACCGCAAAGGAAACGGGAACGCGCAGGTTCAGCACCGTCTCCCCGATCGGACCGAACAATCCCGTGGTCGAGGCGGAGAGCTCGTCGAAGGCCTTGCGGACCGGTGTCAGATAGGCGCGGCCCATCTCCGTGAGTTTCAGATGGCGCGGCAGCCGCTCGAACAGCGGATAGCCCAGCTGCTTCTCCAGCGAGCGGACCTGATGGCTGATGGCCGCCTGGGTCAGCCCCAACTCCTCCGCGGCCGCCGTGAAGCTGGCATGGCGCGCCGCGGCCTCGAAAGCCCTGAGCCAGACCATGGAAGGCAGCCGATAGGCCATCGAGCGACTCCTGTAGCCATACAAATCCAAAAATAAAACAGGGTCTTATTACGATAAACCTTCATTTGATTTGTGCAATCCCATCCCTTTAGGCTCAGATCGACCAAATGGCGGCGTTAGGCCCCCGGAGGCCGACGTCGCCTGAACTCGGGTGCAATGAACCGGACAAGGGGGATCAGCATGGATTTGAACCTGATGAAGCGGCTCGTCGCGCAGGGACGCATGTCGCGCCGCGACTTCATTCAGCTCTCGGTCGCGACCGGCCTCACCGTTGCCGCCGCCAACACCGCCTTCGTTTCCGCGGCCCGCGCCGAGCCCAAGAAGGGCGGCCGGTTCCGTATCGCGGTCGGCAGCGGCGCCACCACCGACACGCTCGATCCGGCTCTCTATCCCGACACCTTCAACGGCATCTGGGGCTGGGCCTCGCTCCGCTCGAGCCTGACCGAGGTCCAGGCGGACGGCAGCATCACCGGCGACGCGGCGGAGACGTTCGAGGCGTCGAAGGGCGCCACGGAGTGGGTGTTCAAGCTGCGCAAGGGCATTCAGTTTCATGGCGGCAAGACGCTCGACGCCGACGACGTTGTCGTCTCGATCAATCATCATCGCAGCGCCGATTCGAAATCCGCCGCCAAGTCGCTGCTGACGTCGGTCACCGACGTCAAGGCAGACGGCAAGGACACGGTCATCATCACGCTCTCGGCCGGCAATGCGGACTTCCCCTATATCGCGTCCGACTATCACATCCCGCTGATGCCGGCGAAGGACGGCAAGGCCGACTGGCAGTCCGGGGACGGCACGGGTCCCTACAAGATGAAGACGTTCGAACCCGGCGTGCGCGCCGAGGGCGCCCGGAATCCGAACTACTTCCGCGACACCTGGTTCGACGAGATCGTCGTGCTGCCCATCCTCGACGTGAATGCGCGCACCAACGCGCTCGTCACCGGCGAGGTCGACTATATCGACCGCGTCGATCTCAAGACGATGAGCCTGCTGCAGCGCAACGACAAGATCGGCATCGCCGAGGTCAGCGGTTTTGCGCACTACATCGCGCCGATGATCACCAACGTGGCGCCGTTCGACGACGTCAATGTGCGCCTCGCGCTCAAATACGCGATCGACCGCGAGCAGATCGTGAAGAAGGTGCTGCTGGGGCATGGCTCGGTCGGCAATGACAGCCCGATCGCACCGGGCATGCCCTTCTATGCCGATCCGTCGCCGAAGCACGGCTACGACCCGGACATGGCCAAGTCATACCTCAAGAAGGCGGGCTTGAGCTCGCTCAAGGTCGATTTGTCGGCAGCCGACGCGGCTTTCGCCGGCGCGGTCGACGCGGCGCAGATCATGAGGGAATCCGCTGCCAAGGCCGGCATCGATATCAACGTGATCCGCGAGCCCAACGACGGTTATTGGGATGCGGTCTGGATGAAGAAGCCCTGGTGCCTGGGTTACTGGAGCGGCCGTCCGACGGCGGATCTCATGTTCACGACGGCTTACGCGGAAGGCGCCGCCTGGAACGAGACCTTCTGGAAGAATGCCCGCTTCAACGAGCTGCTGGGCACGGCGCGTTCCGAGCTCGACCAGGCCAAGCGTGCCGATATGTATCGCGAGATGCAGCAGATCGTGCATGACGACGGCGGCGCCATGGTGCTGATGTTCTACAACTATGTCGGCGCCCACGCGAAGAATGTCGCTCATCCCGACAAGCTCGCGCGCAATTGGGATGTGGACGGTCTGAAGATCACTCAACGCTGGTGGTTCGCCTAGGCGCGGATTGACCGCAATCGGGGTCCGGTTCCCCGGCAAGATCGCCTTTGGGAACCGGCCCTCACCCTGGCGCTGCGTCATCGGATCGCGGCGAACGCTCCATCCTTGCGCCGAAAGAGACATGTCATGAAGATCACCGATCTGAAGACTTTCGTGGTCGGCAACCCGCCGCCGCTGGCGGGCGGCCGCTATTTCATCTTCGTCAAGCTCGTCACCGACAACGGCATCGAAGGCATCGGCGAGGTCTATAACGCGACCTTCAAGCCCGAGGTCATCGTCGAGATGATCAAGGACGTGTTCGAGCGCCATGTGCTGGGCATGGACACGTTCCGGATCGAGACGCTCTGGCGCAATGTCCATGGCCGCGGCTATTCGATGCGCCCCGACATCTCGCTGATGGGCGTGCTGTCGGGCCTCGAGACGGCGCTCTGGGACATCAACGGCAAGGCGCTCGGCAAGCCGGTCTATGAGCTCTTGGGCGGCAAGGTGCATGAGCGGCTCCGGAGCTACACCTATATCTATCCGCGCCCCGAGGATGGCGGCGCCTATTCCAACTCGCCGGTCTATAGCGATCCGGATGCGGCCGCCGCGCGCGCCCTTGAATACCTCGCGATGGGCTTCACCGCGCTGAAGTTCGATCCCGCCGGCGCCTATTCGACCTTCGATCCGCGCCAGCCCAACCTCGAGGCGATCGAGCGCTCGGCTCTCTTCTGCAAGCGGCTGCGCGAGGCGGTCGGCACCAAGGCCGATCTGCTGTTCGGGACCCACGGGCAGTTCACCAGCTCGGGCGCCATCCGCCTGGCGCGCGCGATCGAGCCCTACGATCCCTTGTGGTTCGAGGAGCCGACGCCGCCGGAGATGCCGGAAGAGATGGCCAAGGTCGCGCGCCAGACGACGATCCCCATCGCGACCGGCGAACGGCTCACCACCAAATACGAGTTCAAGCGCGTGCTGGAGCTGGGTGCTGCCTCGATCCTGCAGATGGCGCTGGGTCGCGTCGGCGGGCTGCTGGAAGCGAAGAAGATCGCCGGCATGGCCGAAACCTTCTACGCGCAGGTGGCGCCGCATCTCTATTGCGGGCCGGTCGAGGGTGCCGCCAACGTCCATCTCTCCGCCGCGATCCCGAATTTCCTCGTGCTCGAGAGCATCGAGCGCTGGGACGGCTTCCACGCGAAGATCCTGAAGAAGGGCATCCGCTGGGAGGAGGGCTATGTGATCCCGCCGACCGAGCCGGGCCTCGGCATCGAGCTCGACGAGGCCGTGGCGCTCGCCCATCCCTGGAAGGGCTCCGATCTTCATCTCGTGCCGACCTATCGGCCGATCGACGGCTACGGCCGGCAATAGGCGGAGCATCATCATGCGTTACGGCTATATCGGGCTCGGCCATCTGGGTGGCCATCTGGCGGCGAGCCTGCTCAAGGCGGGCTTTGCGGTCACCGTTTATGACATCGACCGCTCGCGAGGGCATCGCCATCTGGCCATGGGTGCCGCCTGGGCCGAGAGCCCCCGCGAACTGGCCGACGGCTGCGATGCGGTCTTGACCTGTCTGCCTTCGCCGGCGGAGTCGCGCAAGGTGCTGGCGGGCCCCGGCGGCATTCTCGAGGGCTTGCGGCCCGGCGGGACCTGGATCGAGATGAGCACGCTCTGCCGCGACGACATCATGACCCTGGCGGCGCTGGCGGCACCCCGCGGCATCTCGGTGCTGGAGGCGCCCGTGACCGGCGGCGTCCATCGCGCCGCGACCGGCGACATCACCATCCTCGGCGGCGGCGAGAAGGACCTCTTCGAGCAGCACCGGCCGGCGCTGCAGGCGATGGGCGGCGAGATCTTCCATATGGGCCCGCTGGGATCGGCCTCGATCATCAAGGTCATCACCAACATGCTGGCCTTCATCCATCTGGTGGCGGCCGGCGAGGCGTTGATGCTGGCGAAGCGCGGCGGTCTCGATCTGGCGAAGGCGTTTCATGCCATCAAGGCCAGCTCCGGCAACAGCTTCGTGCATGAGACCGAGAGCCAGCTCATCCTCAATGGCAGCTACGATATCGGTTTCACCATGGATCTGGCGCTGAAGGATCTGGGCTTCGCGATGAAGTTCGGCGAGGAGTTCCGCGTGCCGCTGGCGCTCGCCGGCCTGACCCAGCAGCTCTTCAAGCAGGCGCAGCAGACCTATGGCGGCAACGCCTGGTCGACGCAAGTGGTGAAGCTCCTGGAAGACGCGCTCAAGACCGATCTGCGCGCCCCCGGATTCCCCGCGCGGCTCGGTGAGAGCACCATTTAGATTCCCCTCCCCCTTGTGGGGGAGGGTTAGGGAGGGGGATGACTCGGTATCGCGTCTTCCCCCTCCCTGGCCCCCCGTTCCCGGGGGAGGGGACAGACTTTCATCAGCTCTCGGGTTCAGATCCGGTCGGCCAGCTTCTCAAGCCGGCCGCTGTCGGCCGCGAGATCGAGGAAGGTGTAGCGGTTGCGGATCTCGCGCGCGTGGCGCAGCGCCGTCCGATAGAAGGGCTCGGGCCAGCCGATATCCTGCGGCTTCATCGGCGCCTTGGCGCGGGCGAGCGCCTTTTCCAGCAGCGACACCGGATAGATCACCTCGGCGATGGTGGCGCGGATGCGCTGCCAGCGCTCGGCGATGCGCTGGTTGAGGGCAGCCGCGCGGGGGGCGTCGAGCCGCTTCTGCGCGAACTCGGCCCAGCAGGATTTGCCGATGGCCTCGCCAAAGCGTTCGACGAAGTCGGCCTCGCTGTTGCGATCGGGTGCCAGCTCGGGCGGCGGCCCTTCGAGCATCGCTTCCTGCAGCCGCGCCATGCTGAGGGTGGTGACGCCGATCTGCTCGCCATGGAACGAAGCGGGCCAGCCGTGATCGCCCAGCATATCGGCGTAATGGCTGATGAGATGCTCGCCCTGGCTCGCCGGCTGGCTGTTGCCATGGATCGCGGTGCCGAAGCCTGAGAGCAGGAGTGTGCGCACCAGCCGCTCCATGGCGCCGATATCGCCCGCGACCAGCGCGTCGGTCTCCTCCAGCATCGGCAGCTCGTCCGCCGCCAGCAGGACGAAGGGCATGTTGCGATAGGGCTGGTCGAACAGCAGATGAGCCAGGAGCCAGTCGGCCTGGGCGGTCGGGCGGCAAAGCGAATCGCCGAGCCCCGAGCGGATCATGCGCACGGGCGCCGCCGCCATGACCGAGAGATCCATGAAGGCGCCGACCGGCGCTTGGGCCGTCAGGGATTTCTTGTGGCCATGAACGGTGATCGCCGCATTGACGGAGGTATAGCCGTTCATCGAGGGCGCGGTGCCGAACACGACATAGGGCTTGCGGTCCTGGGCACTCGCATATTTGCAGAGATCGTTGATCGAGCCCGATCCCACGGCGACCAGCGCATCGGCGCTCGCCGTCGCCTCGCGGATCGTCGCGACGGTTTCGCCGTCGGGATGGGGACGGTTCGGCAGGATCACGCTCACCACCTCGCCCTTGGCGGCGAGCGCGCGCTCGACCCGCGCGCCCAGGATCTCATGGGTGGTGCGGTCGCTCACGACGGCCAGGCGATTCCCCAGCCCCAGCGGAGCCACCAGCTCGCCCTCGACGCCGGCGAGCGATCGCGCCATCACGACCGATCGCGTCGCCACCCGAAGCGGGGCGCCGCCATCGGGATCGGGATAAGTACCCGAGACGATCTGCGCGAGGATATCCTGTGTCACCGCGTCCAACTCCTGAAGCCAGTCATCGCGCCGGCAGGGCCGGTTCGTAGAGGGGTTTGAGCGCCGCGAACAGGCGGCGATAGCGATCATAGGCGTCGTCATAGACGGCCTTGTGGCCGGGCACGGGCTGCAAGGTCTGGCGCGCGCCGCTGACCAGCGCCGCCGCTTGCCGGAGATCGGCGATGCGTCCGGCAGCGACGGCCGCGAGCATCGCGGCGCCGACCGGCGAGCCGTCGATCTCCGGCGGCACTTGCACCGGCAGGCCCGTCAGGTCGGCGCGGATCTGGCCCCAGATGCGGCTTCGCGCGCCGCCGCCCAGCAGCAGCAGCGAATCGGTCCGGAGCCCCATCTGCGCCAGCCGGTCGGTGACGTCGCGCATGGCGAAGGCGCAGCCTTCGAGAACCGCACGGGCCCAATGGGCGCGGCCATGCGACGGTGTCAGCCCGTAGAAGCAGCCGCGCGCCGCCGGAACCCATTCGGGCGCCATGGCGCCGGTGAGCGCCGGCAGGAACAGCAATCCGTCGGCACCGGGCGGCGCTTCGGCCGCCAGCTCATCGAGCGCCGCGAAGCTGGCGGTGCCCAACAGCTCCTTGAGCCAGACCAGGGCGCCGCCGCAGAGCCAGCCCGGATTCTCGATCAGATAGGCGCCACCCGGATAGGCGTGCGTCTCGACCAGGCTTTCCTGGTCGATCGTGGGTTGAGGGTGGATGGCACCCACCACTTCGCCCGTGCCCAGCACCACCACGACCGGACCCGGATCGACGACACCGGCACCCAGCGTCGTCGAGAAATCGTCGCCGGTGCCGACGGCCACGGGAATGCCGGCGGGCAATCCGGTGAGAGCCGCGCCTTGCGACGTCAAGCTGCCGGCAGCGTCCGCGGCTTCGGCCAGCGGCGGCAATTCATGCTCCTCGATCCCGAAGAGGCCGAGCAGGGCGGGATCGTAACGGCGATCCTTCAGCGAATAGACCATGCTGGTCGAGGCCAGCGCGTGATCCATGACCGCGCGGCCGGTCAAGCGTTCGACCAGATAGGAGACCGGCTGGTGGAAACGGCAGATCGAAGGATCGCCCTGCTGCTTGAGCCAGCGGATCTTTGCCGCCATATGGCTGGCGTCCAGCACCAGCCCGCCGGTGGCGCGCACGGTCCCGGCCGGGATCGAGGCGGTTTGGGCCTCGGCGCGGCGGTCGATCCAGATCAGACAGTTGCCGGCAGCCTGCCCCTTGTCATTGACCGGCACGCAACCGTCGAGCTGGCCGCAGATGCCCAGCGCCTCGATCTGGCCCGGTCCAACGCCCGCCTGCGCCAGGGCGGCCGCGATCGCCGGTCCCAGCGCGCGTTCCCACAAGCCCGGATGCTGCTCGGCCCAACCGGGCTGCGGGAAGCTCGGCTTATAGGCCTCCGCGGCGCGGCCACGGAGCTTCAATGCGGAGTCAGCGACCACCGCCTTGAGGCTTTGCGTGCCGACATCGACGCCGACGATCATGAGGCTCTCAGCAGCATCCCGTGACGGTAGTCTCTTTCGTCTGGCCGTAGCCGCGGAATTTCTCGATCACCCTCTGGATCTCGGCATCAGGCAAGATCTTCGGCTTGCCGATCTGCAGTGCCCGCCAATATTGCGCCGCCAGGGTCTCGACCTCGACCGCGAGCCACATCGCCTTCTTGAGATTGGGCCCCAGCACGATCATGCCATGATTGGCGAGCAGGCAGGCGAGGCTTCCTTTGAGCGCCTTCAGCGCATTGTCCGCGGTCTCCTGCGTGCCATAGGTCGCATAGGGCGCGCAGCGGATCTTGCTCCCGCCGGTCGCGGCGATCATGTAATGCACCGCGGGGATGTCGAGATGCAGGCAGGAGAGCGTCGCCGCGAACATCGAATGGGTATGGACCACGGCGCCGACCTCGGGCCGCGTCTTCATCAGGTCGCGATGGAACCGCCATTCGCTGGAGGGTTTGCGCTTGCCTTCATGGGTGCCGTCGAGATGCATCACCACGATGTCGCCGGGCTTGGTCTCCTCATAGGTCATGCCCGAGGGCGTGATCAGGAAACCTTCGGGCACGCGCACGCTGATATTGCCGGACGTGCCCTGGTTGATGCCGCGGGCGTTCATGTTGATGCAGGCGGCGACGATCTCCCGCCGCAGGGCTTCATGCTTCATCGTTCATCTCCAATCAGAAAAGCGGTGGCGTGGCGGTCCGGAACCGGTCGCGGACAGCGGGTCTCATCAGTCCTCGCTGCCGACCACGAGCAGCTCGAGCGGCAGATTGGCAAGTGTGGCGGCGGTGGCGGGGTCGGGCCGCCGGTCGGTCACCAGATGCGTGACCTTGTCGAAATTGTCGACGCGGACCGGGGCGTAGCGGTTGAACTTGGTGTGGTCGGCGACCACGACCGGCGTGCGCGCGGATTGCAGCATCAGGCTGTGCAGCTCGCCTTCCTCGCGGGTGTAGTCCATGAGCCAGCCTGCGGGCGAGATGGCGCCGGCGCCGATGAAGACGAAATCGGCGAAGTAATGCGTCAGCATGGTGGTGGCGTCGCGGCCCAGCGTGGCGCCGTTGGCGGGCTGCACCTCGCCGCCCAGCATATAGACGCGGTTCTTGTTGTGTCCGACGAGCTTGCTGCAGCTGGAAATGTTGTTCGTGAAGATGGTCAGGCCCTCGCGCGTCAGCAGCGCATCGGCCACGCTCTGCATGGTGGTCCCGCTGGCGAGGATCACCGAGGCGCCGTCGGGAACGAGGCTGGCCGCGAGTCGTCCCATGGCGCGCTTGCCCTCGACATTGGTGACCTGGCGCACCTCGATCTCGGGCTCGTTGCGCTCGAGCGAGAGCGCGCCGCCATGGGTCTTGCGCAGCCGGTTGCGCTCGGCGAGCAGCAGCAGGTCGCGGCGCACGGTCTCGCGCGACACCTTGAGCTTGCGCTGGATCTCGGTGATCGAGACCGACCCGCGCGAGTTCACCATCGACAGAATCTGGTTTTGCCGTTCCTCGGCTAACACGCTTGTTTCCTCTCGTCCGTCCCGTCGCCCCCGCCTGTCTCTATAGCCGGCGCCGGCGATTCGGGTGCGTGCCCCTTCGAGGATTTCTGCCGGTCCGGCGCCCAGGGAATGGGCACCGCCGCCCCTCGATGAGGCATTTTTAGCACTATATTGCATTTAGTAGCAATTGTGTTGCAATCTGTGGCGGTCAAGAAGATGGCGAACGCCATCGGCCGGCCTGCCGGCACCCCACAGGGAGAGAACGCCATGTCGATTTCTCATACGAGACTGCGCATTGCTTCGTCGGCGCGCCGCGCCGGCACCACCCGCCGGGCACTGCTCAAAGGCGCCGCGATCGCCGGCGCGGGATTGGCTTTCCGTCCGATGGCGCCTTTCATCAGCAATGCCGAGGCGGCGACACCGACCTTGCGGCTGCTGATGTGGCAGCCCTACGCCATCAACGAGACCATCGCCGAGTTCGAATCGAAGTTCGGCGCGAAGTTCGCGCCCACCTTCTTCGACGGCAACTCCGAGGCCTTCAACAAGATGAAGGTTGGCGGCACCAAGGATTTCGACATCGTCCAGGGCGACGGCTTCTGGCCGCGGCTCTATTTCCGCCAGGGTCTCACCCAGGCGGTCGATTACGGCAAGATCGGGAGCATGGCGAACGTGTTCCCCGATTTCCTGCCGCCGAAATTCCCGCTGCTCGCCGACCCGTCGGGCGAGCATAAGGTGGCGGCGCCCAATTGCTGGGGCGGCTACGGCATCACGGTCAATTCGAGCCAGGTCGCCGCGGGCGATATCGGCTCGATCAGCCTGCTGCTGAACGAGAAGTACAAAGGCAAGATGTCGACCAACTCGCGCTTCGAGGAGAACATCGCGCTGATCGGCATCCTCGCCGCGACCAATCTCGGCACCATCTCGGGGCCCCGGCCCGACGGCAATCCCTTCAATCCCTACAATCTCACCGATGCCGAGCTGGAGGAGACCAAGAAGCTCCTGATCCAGCAGAAGAAGCTGCTGCTCACGCGCTATCAGGACTATGACGCGCTCGACCGCCTGATGCGCGGTGGAGCGGTCTGGGCCGCGCCCGAGTTCGCCGAGACCTATCGTCATCTGACCGTGCTGAAGCAGGACGGCAAGCTCGATTTCGATATCCAGCACGTCCTGAAGCCGAAGGAGGGCGGGCTGGGCTGGGTCGATACCTGGATGATCAGCTCGGGCGCCGATTCCGAGCGGGTGGAGCTCGCCCATCACTGGATGGACAGCTTCCTCAAGAAGGACAATTACGTCCGCGTGGTGCGCAGCACCGGCTATGGCGGTACCGTCGATCTGCGCGACCTGCTTTCGCCCAACGAGATCGAACTTTACTTCCAGAATCGCAGCAGCGAGGCTAGCCAGCTGCATATGTTCGATCAGCCCTCCTCGCCCGAGAAGTGGGAGCGGATCTGGTCCGACGTCGAGGCATCGTAACGTCGGGGGACGTTCACGGAGCCGGGCCGCCCCGCCAAGGGGCGGCTCCAATATTCTGGATCGGTCAGTCGAGGCGAGTGGGAGAGCTGTGCCAAACGCAACGCTGAAGCTTGAGTCCGTCGGCAAGCGCTTCGGCCCGATCACGGCCGTCGACGGCATAGACCTGACGATCGATCGCGGCGAGTTCTTCACGCTGCTGGGGCCCAGCGGCTCGGGCAAGACGACGCTGCTGCGGATCATCGCCGGGCTCGAGCCGCCCGATACCGGACGCGTGCTGATCGCCGGGCGCGATGTGACCGATCTGCCGCCCTATGGCCGCAATATCGGCATGGTGTTCCAGAACTTCCTGCTGTTCCCGCACAAGACCGTCGCCGAGAACATCGTCTTC
>NZ_JBOHKS010000133.1:0-11296 GCF_050729195.1 Hypericibacter sp. | reverse complement strand
CCTTCTGGACCTCGTCCGAGCGGTGGCGGTGATCGTCCTGGGAAATCTTGCCGTCCTTCTCCATCTTCTTCAGCGCTTCCATGCCTTCGCGCCGCACATTGCGAACCGCGACGCGCGCCTGCTCGGCATATTTATGCGCGATCTTGGTCAGCTCCTGGCGGCGCTCCTGGCTGAGCTCGGGGATCGGGATCCGGACCAGCTGGCCGTCGGTGACCGGGTTGAGGCCCAGACCGGCTTCGCGAATGGCCTTCTCGACGGCGATCACCAGGCCGCGATCCCAGACCTGGACCGAGATCATGCGCGGCTCGGGCACGTTGACGTTGCCGACCTGGTTGATCGGCATGTCGCTGCCATAGGCCTTGACCACGACCTTGTCGAGCAGATGGGCGGAGGCACGGCCGGTCCGCAAACCGGAGAACTCGCGTTGCAGCGCTTCGAGGGCGCTGTCCATGCGGCGCTGGAGATCAGTCATCATGGCATCGGGCACGGCTATACCTCATCCGTAATGATCGTGAACTTGCCGCGTCCGGCCAGGACATCGGCAAGGGCTCCGTCCTTCTGCATCGAGAACACCACCACGGGGATCTTGCTTTCCCGTGCCAGCGAAATCGCGGACGCGTCCATGACTTTGAGATCCTTGGACAGGACCTCCAGATAGGTCAACCGATCGAAACGCTTGGCATCGGGATGATGCTTCGGATCGGCGCTGTAGACGCCATCCACCTTGGTGCCCTTCATCAGCGCCTGGCATCCCAGCTCCGAGGCGCGCAACGCCGCGGCGGTGTCGGTCGTGAAGAAGGGGTTGCCGGTTCCCGCCGCGCAGATGACGACGCGACCCTTTTCCAGGTGGCGCTGGGCACGCCGGCGGATATAGGGCTCGCAGACGGTGGCCATCGGGATCGCCGAGAGAACGCGCGTCTGCACGCCCATATTCTCGAGCGCGTTCTGCATCGCGAGCGCGTTGATGACGGTGGCGAGCATGCCCATATAGTCGGCGCTGGCGCGCTGCATGCCCTGGGCGGCGCCGGCGATGCCGCGGAAGATGTTGCCGCCGCCGATGACCAGCGCGAGCTCGAAGCCGAGCTGGCTGGCGGTCGCCACTTCGCGCGCCGTGCGCTCGACCGTGGCGGGGTCCAATCCGAATTCGCGCGACCCCATCAGGGCCTCGCCGGACAATTTCAGAAGAACGCGTCGAAAACGACCAGGGGTATCGGCTTTGGCCTTCTTCGCGAGTTGCTCCGACATCGCTCCCTACCCCTTTGTCATCCGGGTGCCAGGTTCCTGCAGCCGGGCGATTCGACGCCGGGCCGCGCGGATCATACACCAAGCGGCGGGCCGCGGCAGGCTTCCGGGCGGGTGAGCCCGAAGGGGTTCACCCGCCCGGCCACGGAAATCCTTCGCCTCAGTGCCCGAGCTGGGCGGCGACCTCCGCCGCGAAATCCTTCTGTTCGCGCTCGATCCCCTCGCCCAACGCCATGCGGACGAAACCGGTGAGCTTCACCGGTGCGCCGACCGTCTTGGCTGCCTGATCAAGGATCTGCTTCACCCGGCTTTCGCCGTCGACGACATAGAGCTGCTCGAGCAGAACCACGTCCTCGTAATATTTACGCAGGCGGCCCTCGACCATCTTGGCGATGATCTCCTCGGGCTTGCCCGAGGCGCGCGCCTGTTCCGCCAGGATCTCGCGCTCGCGATCGAGCTGCCTGGGATCGACCTCGGCGATGCTGAGCGCCTGCGGGTTGGCCGCGGCCACATGCATGGCGAGCTGCTTGCCCAGCGCCGCCAGCTTCTCCTTGTCGCCGCTCGATTCCAGCCCGACCAGCACGCCAATCTTGCCGAGACCCGGCGCCGTCGCGTTATGGACGTAGCTCGCCACGACTCCCTGCCCGACCTTCACCTCGGTTGCCCGACGCAGATTCATGTTCTCGCCGATGGTGGCGATCAATTGCGTCAATTTCTCGGCGACGGATTTGCCTTCGCCGGGAAAGGGCTGCTGCGCCAGGGCTGCCACATCGGCGCCCTTGGCGGCGGCGATCCCGGTCACCTTGCGGACGAAATCCTGGAACTGCTCGTTGCGCGCCACGAAGTCGGTCTCGGCATTGACCTCGACGACGGCACCGCGCGGGCCCTCGGCGACCACGCCGACGAGGCCTTCGGCCGCGACGCGGCCGGACTTCTTCGCCGCCGCGGCGAGGCCCTTCTTGCGCAGCCAATCGACCGCCTGCTCGAGATCGCCGGCCGTTTCGCCCAGCGCCTTCTTGCAGTCCATCATTCCTGCGCCGGTCTTCTCGCGCAGTTCCTTCACCAGCGCTGCGGATACGTCAGCCATGTGATTCCTCGTCCAGTCTGTCGGTTGGTGCGTAAGCCGGTCCGGACGACGCGGGCGGCAACAAGCCGCCGCGTCGTCCGACCGTCGCGAAAATCAGGCGGAGGGCTGTGCCTCTTCCGGGGCAGCAGCGGGCAGCGGTTCCGCCGGGGCCTGCTCGGCCTCGCCGACATCGGCGCCGGTCGCGATCGCTTCGGCCTGGAGGCCGTCGAGGACGGCGTCCGAGACCAGATCGCAATAGAGCGCGATGGCGCGCGTGGCGTCGTCATTGCCCGGGATCGGATAGGTGATGTGTGCCGGGTCCGAGTTGCTGTCAACCACGGCCGCGACCGGGATGCCGAGCTTGCGGGCTTCGGCAACCGCGATGCCTTCCTTGTTGGTGTCGATGATGAAGAGGATGTCCGGACGGCCGCCCATCTCCTTGATGCCGCCCAGCGCGCGGTCGAGTTTGTCGCGCTCGCGCGTCAGCTGCAGCAGCTCCTTCTTGGTGAAGCCCTGGCCGCCTTCGGACAGCTTATCGTCGAGCTCGCGCAGCCGCTTGATCGAATTGGAGATGGTCTTCCAGTTCGACAGCATGCCGCCGAGCCAGCGGTGATTGACGTAATACTGGCCGCAGCGCTTGGCCGCTTCCGCGATCTTCTCCGAGGCCGGCCGCTTGGTGCCGACGAAGAGCACGCGCCCGCCGCCCGCGACCACGTCGCGAACCGCCTGCAGTGCCTGGTGCAGCATCGGCACCGTCTGCTCGAGATCGAGGATATGGACGCCATTGCGGACGCCGAAGATGTATTGACCCATCTTCGGGTTCCAGCGGCGCGTGTGATGGCCGAAATGAACGCCAGACTCCAGGAGCTGGCGCATGGTGAATGTTGGCATTGCCATGCGAGATACTTCCTTTTCCGGTTAGACCTCCGCGGGGCCAGGGAGACCTGAGGACCGGACGAGCCGACCTCGGGCACCGGAGCGACCGGCGGGATTTCTCCCCGCCATAGCCGCAAAGCCGCCGCGTGTGGATTTACGCGCCGGTTTTTACCGATATGCCTGTCGGAACGCAAGCTTAGCCATGCCGCAGGACCCTGGAATCCCGTAGCGAAACAGGCTGAGCGGACCCAATTCCATCTAACTTATTGACAAACCTCAATAGTTAGGCCCGCAGTCGGGCCGATTACCCTCAGATTTCCTGGACATCCACGATGCCGGGAATGGCCTTGATGGCGGCCCGGGCCTGGGCCGTGAGAGCAAAGGTCTCCCGCAACGAAACCTCGACCTCATGGTCGCGATCGAGTTCCAGGACGAGCGCCACGCGGCTCCGGCCCTTGCCCTGGCGGGCGAGGATGCTCTTGAGACTCTCGACCGGCTTGGGATCGTTGAGGAAGACCCGCAGCCCCACGGCAGCCTGGGCGGCTGCCTGATCGAGCGAGACGATCGACTGGGCGGTCAGCCGGTAGCTCTCCTCCTCCACCCGCACGTCGACCGTGACCAGCACGGCCTTGCCCGGCTCGAGCAGCTCGCGCGCGGCTGCCAGCGTCTCGGAAAAGACCGTGACCTCATACATGCCGCTGGCGTCGGTGAGCTGGGCGAAGGCAAACCGGTTGCCCTTGGCCGAGGTGCGCTCCTGCCTGCCGACGACGATGCCGGCGAGCTTGGCGCGGTTGGTGGGGCGACCGGTCAACCAGCCCGCCAAGCCGCCATAACGGACGGCGTCGAGCCGCTTCAGGGTCGTCTCATAGGCGTCGAGCGGATGCGCCGAGAGGTAGAAGCCGATCGCCTCGAACTCATGCTGCAGGCGATCGATGGCGGGCCAGTCCGGCAGTTCCGGGAGCTGAAGCCGCGGCGGCTCGACCATGCCGCCGCCGAAGAGGCTGACCTGGGCGCTGGTGCGTTCCTCGGCTGCGAGCGTGGCGTGACGCAGCAGTTGTTCGACCGCCTCGAACACGCGACGGCGATTGGGCAGCAGGCGATCGAAGGCGCCCGCCGCCGCCAGGCTCTCGAGCTGGCGCTTGTTCAGATGCTTGTGATCGATGCGCCGCGAGAAATCGGCCAGATCCTTGAACGGTCCATTGGCCTCGCGTTCCGTGACCATGGCTTCGATGGCACCGGCGCCAACATTGCGGACAGCCGCCAGCGCATAGCGGATGGCCAACGCACCCGCCTCGTCGCGTTCGACGGTGAAGCCCGCGCGCGAGCGGTTGATGTCGGGCGGCAGCAGTTTGATGCGGAGGCGGTCGAGCTCCTGACGGAAGGTGTTGAGCTTGTCGGTGTTCCCCATGTCGTAGGTCATGGAGGCCGCGAGGAACTCGACGGGATGGTTGGCCTTGAGCCAGGCGGTCTGATAGGCGACCAGCGCATAGGCGGCGGCATGGCTCTTGTTGAAGCCGTAGCCGGCGAACTTCTCGACCTGCTCGAAGATCTGCACGGCCTTCGTTTCGGGTACGCCGCGCCTCTTGGCGCCCTCCACGAAATCCTTCCGCTGGGCGTCCATCTCGGATTTGATCTTCTTGCCCATGGCGCGGCGCAGCAGATCGGCGCCGCCGAGGCTGTAGCCCGACAGCTCCTGGGCGATCTGCATGACCTGTTCCTGATAGATCATGATCCCGAAGGTCTCCTTCAGGATCCCCTCGAGCGCCGGATGCAGATAGTCCGGCTGCTCCTCGCCATGCTTGCAGGCGATGTAGTTAGGGATGTTGTCCATCGGGCCGGGACGATAGAGCGCCACCACGGCGATGATGTCCTCGAACCGGTCGGGCTTCAGTTTCCGCAGCACGTCGCGCATGCCGGAACTTTCAAGCTGGAACACGCCGGTCGTCTCACCCCTCCCCATCTGCTCGTAACTTCGGGCATCGTCGAGCGGCAGGTTCGCCAAGTCGATCTCCACCCCGCGCTCCTTCAGGAGCTCGCAGGCGCGTTGCAGCACCGTCAGAGTCTTCAGGCCGAGGAAGTCGAATTTCACCAGCCCGCCGAGCTCGACATATTTCATGTTGAACTGCGTAACGGGCATGTCCGACCGGGGGTCGCGATAGAGCGGCACCAGCTCCGCCAGCGGCCGGTCGCCGATCACCACGCCCGCCGCATGGGTCGAGGCATGGCTGTAGAGGCCCTCCAGGCGGATCCCGACATCGATCAGGCGCTCGACCTGCGGATCGTCGTCGCGCATCTGCTGCAGCAGGGGCTCGCCGTTGACGGCCTCTTGGATGGTCACCGGCTTGGCCGGGTTGTTCGGCACCATCTTGCAGATGCGGTCGACCTGCCCATAGGGCATCTGCAAGGCGCGGCCGACCGAGCGCAGGGCGGCGCGGGCCTGGAGCTTGCCGAAGGTGATGATCTGCGCGACGCGATCGCGGCCATATTTCTGCTGGACGTAGCGGATGACCTCGTCGCGCCGGTCCTGGCAGAAATCGATGTCGAAGTCGGGCATCGACACCCGCTCGGGATTGAGGAAGCGCTCGAACAACAGCTTCCACCGCAACGGATCGAGGTCGGTGATGGTGAGCGACCAGGCGACAACCGAGCCGGCGCCCGAGCCGCGTCCCGGTCCCACCGGGATCCCTTCGCGTTTCGCCCACTGGATGAAGTCGGCGACGATCAGGAAGTAGCCGGCGAAACCCATCCGGTTGATCACGTCGAGCTCGAACTCGAGCCGCTGGCGGTAGGGCTTGATGTGCTCGGCGCGCTGCGCGGGCGTCTCGTCCGCGGCGGCGACAGCGACCATGCGCTCATCGAGGCCAAGCTCCGCCTGGCGGCGCAGCTCGACCTCGGCGGTCTCGCCATTGGGACCGGTGAAGGGCGGCAGGATCGGCTTGCGCGAGCTGGGCATGTAGGCGCAGCGCTGCGCGATCACCAGGGTATTGTCGATCGCCTCCGGCAGATCCGCGAACAGCGCCCGCATCTCGGCCGCGCTCTTGAAGCGATGCTCGGGCGTCTCGCGCCGGCGCTGCGCCTCACCGACATAGCTGCCGGCGGCGATGCAGAGCAGTGTGTCATGCGCCTCATACATTGCCGCATCGGAGAAGAACACGTCGTTGGTCGCAACCAGCGGCAGGTTGCGCGCATAGGCGATGTCGAGCAGGGCCGGCTCGATCCGCCGCTCCAACGGCAGCCCATGGCGCTGCAGCTCGATATAGAGCCGGCCCGGAAACAGCCGCTCGAGCGCCGCGATCGCCTCCTCGGCTCCCGGCATCTGGCCGTCGGCGAGCAAGCGTCCGACCGCACCATGCGCGCCACCGGTCAAGGCGATCAATCCGTCGCAGGCTTCCTCGAGCTGGCCCAGGGAAACCTGCGGCTCGCTGCCGGGCTCGCCGTCGAGGAACGAGCGGCTCACCAGCTGCATGAGATTGGCGTAGCCGGCTTCGTTCTGCGCCAGCACCACGAGCTTGTCGGGCGCCACCCGGTGGCCGGGTCGTGTGGGCCCACCCTCGGCCGTCTCGCGGCGGATGTTGAGCTGGCAGCCGATGATCGGCTGGACGCCGGCCTCCTTCGCCGCCATGGCGAATTCGAGCGCGCCGAAAAGATTGCCACTGTCGGTGATGGCAATCGCCGGCATCGAGTTCTTTTTGCACAGCTCGATCAGCTGTTTGATCTTGAGCGCACCTTCCGATAGCGAATAGGCGGAGTGGGCGCGCAGATGGACGAAATCGGCATGGGGCATGTCAGGAGGATGGCATGACCTGCCGGGCGCTTCCAGCAGGGCGAATGCCGCAAGGCGAGAGGCCGGGCTTCTTGCCGTCCCCTGCCCTCCGCCCCTAAGGTCGAAGCCGTTTTCGGCGGTGGAATCAGGCGACTCGGGGCGTGCGGGGTCATAGGCTGAAGAAACTCCTGCAAGACGTGGTGATCCGGTCCGGCGGGCAGCCTCTGCGCCTCGGCGCGTGGCGGCGCCATGATCGCGAGCTCCACAGATTCTTTTCGGGCGACGCCGCCGCGGACGAGGCGACCTATGTCTGGGTGTTCCGTTATCTCCTGACCGGCTTTCTCGAATGGCGCTCGCCCGATGGCAGCCGCGCGGCTTATCCGGGGCTCTTGAGCAATCACGGCTCCGACATCGATGCCATCGAGGGCTTCAGCCGCTTCGCCCCGGTGATCGGTTCATGGCTCGCGGCCGGACGCTCCCCGTCGGTCGAGACGCTGGACGGCAAACCGATCGATCTGCCGAAGCTCCTGCTCGAGGGCTTCCTGGCGGGAACCGACCCGACCGCCCAAGGCTATTGGGGGCTCGCGAGCGGACCCGACCAGCGGATCTGCGAGGCTGCCGACATTGCGCTGGCGCTCTGGCTGTCGCGCGTCTCGGTCTGGCCGCTGTTGGGCGAGGCGCAGCGCGACATGATCGCGAACTGGCTGCGCGCGATGGCGGCGCTCGATGTCTATGACAACAACTGGCACCTCTTCCCCGTCATCATCCTGCTGGTGTTGCGCCTCTTCCACGCCGAGGATCTGCCGTCAGGCGGGCGCGATCACTATGCCCGCCTCCGCAGCTTCCATCTCGGCGCGGGTTGGTATGCGGACGGCAAGCGCCAGAAAGTCGACTACTATAACGCCTGGGGATTCCATTATGGGCTGTTCTGGGTTCGGGAGCTGGCGCCCGTCCTCGATCCGGAATTTCTCGACGATGGTCTGCGGCAGTTCGCGCAGAGCTACGCCTTCCTGATCTCGCCGGCCGGTCTGCCGATGATCGGCCGCAGCATTCCTTATCGGTTGGCGATCCCCGCGCCCTTGATCGCAGCCCAACACCGTCATCCGGAAACGATTTCCCCTGGCCTCGCGCGGCGGGCGATGGCGGCCGTCTGGACGCAGTTGGTGCCGCGCGGCGCCATCCGGGCGGGGATCGTGACCCAGGGCTATGAAGGCTCCGATCCCGACCTGCTCGACCCTTATTCCGGCCCGGCCAGTCCGCTCTGGTCCTTGCGCTCGCTCGCCCTGGCGCTCTATGAGCCTTCGGCCGCCGCTTTCTGGACGGCACCTCTGGAGCCCTTGCCGATCGAGAAAGCCGATTACGATCTCGACATTCCGGCGATCGCATGGCGCGTCGAGGGTCGGCGCGCGTCCGGCAAGATCATCATTCGCCGCCAGGGCGACCTGGAAGAAGGGAAATTCAAGGCGATCCCACCGCGCAACCGCTGGCTCGGCCTGATCGGCCGATCGCCGAAACGGGCGCTGAATTACAAGGCCCGCTATCTGCGCGTCGAATACAGCTCGGCCCGGCCATTCTGGCGCGACAGGGTCTAGCGGAAGCTGACGCGTGAGCTGGTCGTCCCGGCGATGTGACCCAGCTCGCCGTCACGGATTGTGATGGTGCGATCCATACGCGCCGCGAGATCGAGATTGTGGGTGGCGATGAGCGCCGCCAGTCCCAGCTCATGCACCAGCCGCGCCAGCAGCGCGAACACGTCGCCGGCCGTATGAGGATCGAGATTGCCGGTGGGTTCGTCGGCCAGGAGCAGCGCCGGACGGTTTGCGAGCGCGCGTGCGATGGCGACGCGCTGCTGCTCGCCGCCCGAAAGTTCGGCCGGCCGGTGGCGCTCGCGCTGCGAGAGGCCGACCTGCGCCAGCAGCTCATGGGCCCGCGCCTCGGCCACACGGCGGCGCGTGCCGGCGATCATCTGCGGAATGACGATGTTCTCCAGCGCCGAGAACTCGGGCAGGAGATGGTGATATTGATAGACGAAGCCGATGGTCGAGCGGCGCACCGCCGTGCGCTCGGCATCGGACATGGAGCCTGCGTCATGGCCGGCGATCGCGATCTTTCCGGCTTCCGCCGGTTCGAGCAGACCGCAAATATGCAGCAGCGTCGATTTCCCCGAGCCGGAGGGACCGATCAAGGCGACCATCTCGCCGGAAGACACTTCCATGCTGGCGCCGAGGATGACCTCGATCCGGGTGGCACCGGAACCGAAGCCCCGCTTCACATCCTGAAGCCGCAGGATGGAAGTCGATGTCCGTGCCGCCTCACTCATAGCGCAGGGCCTCGACCGGATCGAGCCGCGCCGCACGCCAGGACGGATAGAGCGTCGCCAGCAGCGACAGCCCCAGCGCCATGCCGACCACCGCGATGACCTCGTTCCAATCGATGACGGCGGGCAGTTTGGAGAGGAAATAGATCTCCGGGGAGAAGAGCTGCGTGCCGGTCAACTTCTGGAGCCACTGCCGGATGGTCTCGATGTTCTTGCAGAAGGCCAGCCCCAGCCCGAAGCCGAAGGCGGTGCCGACGATGCCGATGCTGGCGCCCGTCATCAGGAAGATGCGCATGATCATGCCGCGCGTGGCGCCCATGGTGCGCAGGATCGCGATCGCGCGGCCCTTGTCCTTCACCAGCATGATCTGGCCCGAGATGATGTTGAAGGCCGCGACGATGATGATGAGCGTCAGGATGATGAACATGACGTTCCGCTCGACCTGGACGGCGGTGAAGAAGCTGGAATTCGCCCCCTGCCAGTCGAACAACCGGTAAGGGGAGCCCAGGCGCGTATAGAGCTCGCGTACCGGCGCCGACATATGGTCGGGATCCGTCACCATCACCTCGAGCGCGTTGGCCGCCTGCGGCAGCTTGAAATAGAGCTGGGCGGCTTCCATCGGCACATAGGCGAAGCTGTTGTCGTACTCGTACATGCCGATCTCGAAGACGGCGACGACCTTGTAGGTCTTCATACGGGGGATCGCCCCCATGAGCGTGGTCTGGCCTTGCGGCGTGACGAGCGTCACCTCGCCGCCGATGGTCACACCCATGCGCGCCGCCAGCCGCGAGCCCAGCGCGATCACGTCGGTGCCTTTGAAGTCATCCAGGCTGCCGGCCACGATATGGTCGGCGATCACCTTGTGCTTGCGCAGATCCTCGAGCTCCATGCCGCGAACGAGCGCGCCCGCGGCCTGGTTGCCGGCGGTGATCATCACCTGGCCCTCGATCATCGGCGTCACGCTGACGATCTGAGGGATGTCGCGGATCGCGTCGGCGATGCCCTTGTAATCCAGCAGCGGTCCGTTCGCGGCGGTGATGGTGATATGGCCGTTGAGGCCGAGGATGCGCGACAGCAATTCCGCGCGGAACCCGTTCATCACCGACATGACGATGATGAGGGTCGCCACGCCGAGCCCGATGCCGAGCAGCGAGAATCCGGCGATGACCGAGATGAACCCTTCGCGGCGGCGCGCGCGCAGATAGCGCATCGCCACCATGCGTTCGAAGGCGGAAAACATGAAGTGCCGGACTCCTTGCCCTGACGCCGGTTAGAGGCCGAGCTTGGAAAGCGCGGAATCGAGCGAAAGTTCCTGCTTCTCGCCGGTCGCCCGCCGCTTGAGCTCGACGGTGCCGCTGGCGAGGCCCCTCGGGCCGACCACCAGCTGCCAGGGCAGGCCGATCAGGTCCATGGTCGCGAACTTGGCGCCCGCCCGTTCGTCGCGGTCGTCGTAAAGAACCTCGATATCCGCACGCCGCAGCCGGGCATAGATGTCGTCGCAGAACTTCGCGGCGGCGGCATCCGTCACCTTGAGATTCACGAGACCCACATGAAAGGGCGCGACGCTCTCCGGCCAGATGATCCCGGCATCGTCATGGCTGGCCTCGATGATGGCGCCCACCAGCCGCGACACGCCGATGCCATAGGAGCCCATCTGCACATAGGTCATCTCGCCATTGGGGCCACTGACCTTGGCGCCGAGCGGCTCCGAATATTTGGTTCCGAAATGGAAGATATGCCCGACCTCGATGCCGCGCGCTTCGGCACGGCGATCGGCAGGGATGGTCTCGTAGCGCGCCGGATCATGCTTCTCGTCGGTCGCCGCATAGACACTGGTCCAGCTCTGGACGATCGGCTCGAGATCGCCCTCGTAATCCACCTCCAGCGCCAGCACGTCGCGCTCGATCAGATCCTTGTGGCAATAGACCTGGCTCTCGCCGGTCTCGGCCAGGATGATGAATTCGTGGCTGAGATCGCCGCCGATCGGGCCGGTGTCGGCCGCCATCGGGATCGCCTTCAGCCCCATCCGCGC